>NZ_SRHQ01000080.1:0-1236 GCF_004683995.1 Methylorubrum sp. Q1
GATCGCTCGACGGATCGCCTCAGTCATCGTGGCGCTGCCGTGAAGAACTTGGCCCATAGCGCGCCCTCCACACAGGCGTGACGATCGCACCATCAAACCCCGGGATCAAACAGGGGCGGGGGAAAGCTAGCTCCTGCAATGCGTTGATGTGGCGACCCCGGTAGGGCTCGAACCTACGACCTGCCGCTTAGAAGGCGGCTGCTCTATCCAGCTGAGCTACGGAGTCTGGGTGCCAGGAGGGCCAAAAGGCACGGGACCAAGGCCGGGTCAAGCCTCTCCCGAGCTTGTGCTTTAACCCACTTTGAGAAGGATCTGACGGTCAAGTCCCCAGCTCGTGTGCGAGCGTAGCATCTGTCATCCTTGGTCAACGGCCGACAGCCGAGGATCGGGCAAGAAGCGCTCGATCACCCGCCATGATGCGACGGCACCACATTGCTCGTGACAGTCCCCCTGATTCCAACCAGCTCGATGCTGCGGCTAGATTGCAGCTTGGGCTTTCGCTCTGCATTGGCCGTCGGCGCATCATAGTCGACACAGCGGCAAAGTCCGATCCGACGGGTCGGGCCATGATCCCGATGCGTCGTCTGCGGTCGCGCCGCGCCGGTGTCATCGCCTGAGCGATGGTCAGGCGCTGCGCAACGCTGGCCCGCGACCGACCGTGAAACGGTGGAGCAGCAGCCGGCGAGCATGGCAGCGGGGAACAGGATGCCTTGGGGCAGGCCGAGGAAGAGGCCGCCGAGGCCTGCCGGGGCAGAAGCCCGCGGGCTCCCAGCCGATGCCGTACAGCGCTGCACCGCCGATGAAACGAGTATCGGTTTTGGATTGGTCGGCACCTCGAAGCGGGGAGCGAGCAACGGGTGCGCCATCGGCACCTTGAGCCCAAAGCCCAACGCGGAAATGCCAACCGCCCCGACGAGGACGAAAGGGCGGCGCGGGTTCCACTCCCCCGAAAAATCGAGAAAGCCCGGTGCTTTTCCAGGGTTCATCATGCCCAACGGAGTACGGCGACCCAGGTCTGCCCTCCATCATATTTGCAATTTTGCAATGGAGGCGGCTGCCGCCCAAGAGAGGCAGCTGGTCATTCCTTGTCGCCGAGCATGGCTTGGGCGCTACACCACGGCTGCCGGCGCCGATGAACCCGTCCGACATAGGGTGCCCATCAGAGCGATCCGGAAGCCTCGTGGCGGCCGTTCTCGCGCTTTCGGCGTTTTTTCGATTGACGCTTTGTTCGGGCGC
>NZ_SRHQ01000081.1:0-1235 GCF_004683995.1 Methylorubrum sp. Q1
GACGACGAAGTCTGCTGTTCTACCTTACGCCCCCACGGGCGCAGGCCCAGGTATTCGGTCCGTTTACGACCGAGGCCGTGTGGAAACGCAGATCCCTTGGGATCGGGGCGAGCGCACCGAGTGGCGCCGGAGATGGAGTTGCTTGGCCTCAGGTCCGGATGGCCGCCAGCAGCGGGCGGACCCCGAAGATCTGGATCATCCGCTTCATGTTGTAGGCCAGAACCTGCAGGCTCATCTCGGTTCTGACCTTCGCCAAGGTCTGGGTCAGGAAGTGAGTGGCGCCCATCCAGGCCTTCAGGGTACCGAACGGGTGCTCCACGGTTTGGCGGCGGATCTTCATCGCCTCCGGCATCCGGTCGAGTCGCCCCTGCATCGCATCCAGCACGCCCTCGTGCACCCAGCGCTTGACCCGCCGCGTCTCCGTCGGCGTACAGCGGGGCTTGAGCGGGCAGCCGAGGCAAGCCGTCAGGTTGCGGTAGTGATCCATCGCGTCGCCCTCGGTCCGACGATCGGATCGGGCTGCCCCCTTGGTTAGGTGCTGGCCGGCGGGACAGGTGTAGTGGTCCTTTTCGGCGTCGTAGACAAAGTCCTGTCCCGTGAAGAGGCCACGCTTGGCGTGGCCTGAGGTCAGGGTCTTGGGCACACAGGGCAGCACGCCGGTGCCTTCGCAGGCCAGCACCTGCTCCCCGCTGAGGTAGCCCCGGTCGGCCAGCACCGTCAGCGTGGTGCATCCCGTTGCCGCCTGCGCCAAGAGCCCCATCGGCGCGAGCTGCGCCCGGTCGCTGCCGACGTTGGTCACCGCGTGAGCCACGATCAGGTGATGCTCGGCATCGACCGCGGCCTGGACGTTGTAGCCGACCAGGCCGGTGCCCTTGCCGCTGGTCGCCATGGAGCGCGCGTCGGGATCGGTCAGCGAGATCTGGCCGTCGGGGGCGGCCTCGACCTGCCGGCCCATCGCCTGGAGAGCCTGCATCTGCTCGCGCAGGCCCGCGATCTTCTCGTTGAGCCGTGTCGTGCGCGCCTCGGCGATGTCGCTCGGCTCACGGTCGGCCCGGTCCAGTGCTGCGAGGTAACGGCCGATGCTCGCCTCGACCTGCGCCAGCCGGGCTTCGACCTTGACGGCGGTGAAGTTCTTGTCGCGGTTGTTGACCGCCTTGAACTTGCTGCCGTCGACCGCGACCACTGCCTTGCTGAACAGATTCAGCCGGCGGCACAACACCACGAACTGCGCGCAG
>NZ_SRHQ01000082.1:0-1213 GCF_004683995.1 Methylorubrum sp. Q1
CACCGATGCGCATCGCGATGATTGGCTCGGGCTATGTCGGCCTCGTGTCGGGCGCCTGCCTGGCCGATTTCGGCCACGAGGTCGTCTGCATCGACAAGGATCCCGGCAAGATCGCCGCCCTCAACGAGGGCCGCATGCCGATCTACGAGCCCGGCCTCGACACCCTCGTCGCCGAGAACGTGCGGGCCAAACGCCTCACCTTCTCCACCGACCTCAAGCCCGCCGTTGCCCAGGCGCAAGCGGTGTTCATCGCGGTGGGCACCCCGTCCCGCCGCGGCGACGGCTTTGCCGACCTCTCCTACGTCTACGCCGCGGCCCGCGAGATCGCCGAGGCGCTCACCGGCTACACCGTGGTCGTCACCAAATCGACCGTGCCCGTCGGCACCGGCGACGAGGTCGAGCGCATCCTCCGCGAGGCCCGCCCCGACATCGATGTCGGCGTCGCCTCCAACCCCGAATTCCTGCGCGAGGGTGCGGCCATCGACGACTTCAAGCGGCCCGACCGCATCGTCATCGGCGCCGAGGACGCCCGCGCAGTCGCCGTGATGCAGGAGGTCTACCGCCCGCTCTACCTCAACGCCGCGCCGATCCTGCTCACCGGACGGCGCACGGCCGAGCTGACCAAATATGCCGCCAACGCGTTCCTGGCCACCAAGATCACCTTCATCAACGAGATCGCGGATCTGTGCGAGCAGGTCGGGGCCAACGTGCAGGAGGTCGCCCGCGGCATCGGCCTCGACAACCGCATCGGCGCGAAGTTCCTGCATGCGGGACCGGGCTATGGCGGCTCGTGCTTCCCCAAGGACACGCTGGCGCTGGTGAAGACGGCGCAGGATTACGGCACGCCGGTGCGGATCGTCGAGACGGTGGTGGCGGTCAACGACCAGAGGAAGCGCGCGATGGCGCGCAAGGTGATCGCGGCCTGCGGCGGGTCCGTGCGGGGCAAGCGGGTGGCGCTCCTGGGCCTGACGTTCAAGCCGAACACCGACGACATGCGCGATGCGCCCTCGCTGTCGATCATCGCCGGCTTGCAGGATGCGGGCGCGCAGATCGTGGCCTACGATCCGGAGGGGATGGAGCAGGCGCGGCCGCTGCTTCAGGGCGTCGCTTACGCCGAGGACGCCTATGCCTGCGCCGAAGGCGCGGACGCGCTGGTGATCGTGACGGAGTGGAATGCGTTCCGGGCGCTCGATCTCGCCCGGCTGAAGGGGCT
>NZ_SRHQ01000083.1:0-1211 GCF_004683995.1 Methylorubrum sp. Q1
CCGTGCATGTGGTGGTCGCCGAAGAGCGAGGCCTTCCAGCCGCCGAAGGAGTGGAAGGCCATCGGCACCGGGATCGGCACGTTGATGCCGACCATGCCGACCTCGATCGCATGGGCGAACTCGCGCGCCGCGTCGCCGTCGCGGGTGAAGATCGCGGTGCCGTTGCCGAACTCGTGCTCGTTGATGAGGCGCGCGGCGGTGGCGTAGTCGGGTGCCCGGGTGACGGCGAGGACGGGGCCGAAGATCTCCTCCTTGTAGATCGTCATGTCGGGCGTCACCCGGTCGAACAGCGAGCCGCCGACGAAGTAGCCCGCCTCGTAACCCTGGAGCTTGAGGTCGCGCCCGTCGACCAGGAGCTCGGCGCCCTCGGCCACGCCCCGGTCGATGTAGCCGCGCACCTTCTCGTAGTGCTGGCGCGTCACCAGCGGACCCATCTCGGAGTCCGGGTCGGTGCCGGGGCCGACCTTGAGGGCGCGCACCTTCGGGATCAGCCGCTCGATCAGCGCGTCGGCGGTCCGCTCGCCCACCGGCACCGCCACCGAGATCGCCATGCAGCGCTCGCCGGCCGAGCCGTAGGCCGCGCCCATCAGGGCGTCCACCGCCTGGTCGAGGTCGGCGTCGGGCATGATGATCATGTGGTTCTTGGCGCCGCCGAGGCACTGGGCGCGCTTACCCTGGGCGGTGGCCGTGGCGTAGATGTAGCGGGCGATCGGGGTCGAGCCGACGAAGCTGACGGCGGCGATGTCGGGATGGTGCAGGAGGGCGTCCACCGCCGCCTTGTCGCCGTGGACCACGTTGAACACGCCGTCGGGCAGGCCCGCCTCCTTGAGCCAGGCGGCCACCAGCAGGGCGGGGGACGGGTCGCGCTCGGAAGGCTTCAGGACGAAGCAGTTGCCGCAGGCGAGCGCGACGGGAAACATCCACATCGGCACCATGACGGGGAAGTTGAACGGCGTGATGCCGGCGACCACGCCGAGCGGCTGGCGCAGGGAGTGGCTGTCGACGCGGGTGCCGACGTTCTCCGTCACCTCGCCCTTGAGGAGCTGCGGCGCAGCGGTCGCGAACTCCACCACCTCGAGCCCGCGCTGGATCTCGCCCTTGGCGTCCGAGAGCACCTTGCCGTGCTCGGCGGTGATGAGGGCGGCGAGCTCGTCGATGCGGTCCTCGGCGATCCGCAGGAAGGCGTTGAGGATGCGGGCGCGGCGCAGGGG
>NZ_SRHQ01000084.1:0-1183 GCF_004683995.1 Methylorubrum sp. Q1
AAGGAAAAGTTCTCCCGTACCAAGCCGCACTGCAACATCGGCACGATCGGGCACGTGGATCACGGCAAGACGTCGCTGACGGCGGCGATCACGAAGGTTCTGGCGGAGTCGGGCGGGGCGACCTTCACGGCCTACGACCAGATCGACAAGGCGCCGGAAGAGAAGGCGCGCGGCATCACGATCTCGACCGCCCACGTCGAGTACGAGACGAAGAACCGCCACTACGCGCACGTCGACTGCCCCGGCCACGCCGACTACGTGAAGAACATGATCACCGGTGCCGCCCAGATGGACGGCGCGATCCTGGTCGTGTCCGCCGCCGACGGCCCGATGCCGCAGACCCGCGAGCACATCCTGCTCGCCCGCCAGGTCGGCGTGCCGGCGCTGGTGGTGTTCCTCAACAAGGTCGACATGGTCGATGACGAGGAGCTCCTGGAACTGGTCGAGCTGGAGGTGCGCGAGCTGCTCTCCAAGTACGACTTCCCCGGCGACGACATCCCGATCACCAAGGGCTCGGCCCTGATGGCGCTCGAGGACAAGGAGCCCAAGATCGGCAAGGAGGCCGTCCTGGCGCTGATGGCGACGGTCGACGAATACATCCCGCAGCCCGAGCGTCCGATCGACATGCCGTTCCTGATGCCGATCGAGGACGTGTTCTCGATCTCGGGCCGCGGCACGGTGGTGACGGGTCGCGTCGAGCGCGGCATCGTCAAGGTCGGCGAGTCGGTGGAGATCGTCGGCATCCGTCCGACGACGACGACGACGGTGACCGGCGTCGAGATGTTCCGCAAGCTGCTCGACCAGGGCCAGGCGGGCGACAACGTCGGCGTGCTGCTGCGCGGCACGAAGCGCGAGGACGTGGAGCGCGGCCAGGTCGTGTGCAAGCCGGGTTCGGTGAAGCCGCACTCGAAGTTCAAGGCCGAGGCCTACATCCTGACGAAGGAGGAGGGCGGCCGCCACACGCCGTTCTTCACCAACTACCGCCCGCAGTTCTACTTCCGCACGACGGACGTGACCGGCGTGTGCACGCTGCCCGAGGGCACCGAGATGGTGATGCCGGGCGACAACGTGACCATGGACGTGGTGCTGATCGTGCCGGTGGCCATGGAAGAGAAGCTGCGCTTCGCCATCCGCGAGGGCGGACGCACCGTCGGTGCCGGCGTCGTCGCCGCCATCAACGACT
>NZ_SRHQ01000085.1:0-1169 GCF_004683995.1 Methylorubrum sp. Q1
CCGTCCACTGCGCGTCCGAGAGCCAGAATAGGTCCGCCATCGCTGCCTCCATCCTGCAACGGCGGCTCTGAATCATTTTGATCAGATCATTTGCCTTTGCGCACATTCAGCCTCAAGTGGAAAGGAGGTCGGTGAGTTTAATTTCTACAAAACCGCATCCAGCTTCGCCAGAACTAGGTAGATTGAGATCAGCATCCAAGATCTCTTCGCCGATAATTTTAAATGGGTCAGCTCTATCATAGGTAACGAGGAGCGGTTTTGAGAAACCCTTCGGATCTCTTCTAACTGCTTTAGTTGTAGGCCAATCATCAGAATTCCAATTACTCAATTGTCCAATGACAGGCCAGCTTCCATTATTTATTTTGATGTCACTTGATCTCATCGATATAACAGCTTTTTCGGGCGACATTCCTAATATATCAACATTTTTTTCCGTCTCATATTTTGGCCCGAAAAAGTAACTGACTATCAAATTGTTTTTCCTTGACGAGCCAGCAATCACTCCTCTTGCGAAGCCGCCGTTCCTTAACGGAACTAGAAATACGGACCCGTCTGGACGCATGTTCTTCATAGCTAATTTTCCAGTCAAGGAATTTTCTGGCAGCATCCATATAATAATTAAATTTGGGTTTCGACCACTTATTGGGTTTATTTTATTGAGGGGTGGATCATAGCGCTTATGAACGACTTGCTCAAGGCCTCTTTGTTATCTGTAGACATTTGATAGATACATTATCTCGAACTCGTAACCTGATAAAGCTTCGTCCCTTAGATGCTCTCGTCGCCTTCGATCAAGGTTTCCAGTTCGTCCAGATCGAACTACATTGCCCTGAGTATCTTTTAACACATAAATCCCGCCGTTTCTTTGACTTTTCGCGTTATTGAGTACGATCAGGCCTTGATCGATGGTGGAACCAACTAGGCTCGTAGTCGTTTCAAGAGCGTTTCCAACGACGTAAGCTCCCGCAGATGCACCGATTGCCCCAAGAGTAGCGGCTGTGGCAGGGGAGCAGACAACGGCTCCGCCCAAACATCCGAAGCCAGCACCGAACCCGATGCCTCCTCCGAAGCCGCCTCCAACAAACCCTCCCAAGAGAGCTCCGGTGATGAACCCGGCTTGGCCGAAGCTGCTGCTGAAGGAGCCACTCGGCCCATAGTGATCCTCCCCT
>NZ_SRHQ01000086.1:0-1110 GCF_004683995.1 Methylorubrum sp. Q1
CCGCAGCTCATCAACGCGCTTCGTGGCCACCTGGCCGAGTTCGGCGTCGTCGCTCCGAAGAGGCCGGCGAACCTCAAGGTGCTGGAAGAGGCTCTGGCCGACGTGGTCGGCCTACGCTCGGCGTACGGCCCGGCTCGACCGCATCGTGCATCATCTCGGCCTTGCCCTCGGCGGTAGACCCACCGCCAGCGTGGCTCAGTAGTTCGACCCAGCTAATCCATCCTTGTGGTCGGGGTTCGAATCCCCTGAGCTCCGCCGCCGTTTTCCCGATATTGCCCGCCACGGCTACGCAAGCACCGCCGATTGCCCCACGGGGAGCGTACTGGAGGTAGGCGGCGGAAGCTCGTCCCACATCATGAATGATTAACAGAACTGTGGCAGATTCTTGGATCGCACGCGGCCGCGAGACTGCCCGTTAAAACCGTTCGCCGCGTTCCCGTTACTCCATGTCCACTCGACCATTTTGGGAAAATTCAATTGGGAACGGATTTTGGGAAAGCGCCAGCGGACATAAACCCGCATCGGGCTTGGAAACGCGAATTGCCAATTCAACCTTGTCTTTGGGAACGGCTGTCGCACAACTCACCGAGCGGAAAACCCTGGGTGGAATGTTACCGTGCCCACCGGCTCGACATCGCTGAAAACCAAACGTTGAAAGTAAGAAGCTGGCACATCGGGGTAGGTGAGCTTAGGGTCGCTGACAAAGCCGAAGCGACCATAGTAGCTCGGGTCGCCGA
This sequence comes from Methylorubrum sp. Q1, assembly GCF_004683995.1. NCBI lineage: Bacteria > Pseudomonadati > Pseudomonadota > Alphaproteobacteria > Hyphomicrobiales > Methylobacteriaceae > Methylorubrum > Methylorubrum sp. Q1. The sequence goes on from NZ_SRHQ01000086.1 coordinate 738, forward strand.
GGACGACACAGCCGTCCGCGCCGGACGAGCGGATATTTTCTAGGCCAGCGCGGATCAAGTCCGCGCCAATCCCCTGCCGCTGCCTGGCTGGGTCGACGGAAACCGGACCCAAACCAAGCCAGTCGCCATCCTGCCCATCGATCGTTACAGGGGAGAAGGCGACATGGCCTACGATCCTGTCGTCATCCTCTGCCACGAGCGATAGGCTCAACCCGCCGGCTTTACGTAGCGCGTCGACTATGGCGGGTTCGGTCTGTTCGCTATGGGGGGCATTTGCGAACGCGGCGGCGGTCACGTCACGTATGGCGGCCACGTCGCCGGCTTGTTCTGGTCTTATCTGCATCCGTCCCACCGTTTTGTCTGTCGCGCCTTC
>NZ_SRHQ01000087.1:0-1090 GCF_004683995.1 Methylorubrum sp. Q1
TAGTTGTCTGGTTGCGAGACCTCCTTGGCGTCTGCGATGATGCGAAGGGCACGTTTGATGAGACTCGGGCTGGGTGGTCTGTAGGTGGGATTGGCGAGCGCGGGATCGTCTTCGAGCCGCTGGCGCAGCACCATCTCAGGCGAGAGACCTTTGAGTACGCGCTGACGGCGACCGTTGTAGGCCGCGTTGAAGCCGCGCAGCACGATCTCCAGATCGGCGTGGCTGTAGATCATGATGCCCAACACCTCGCGCTGCACCCGGCCGTTGAAGCGCTCGACCATGCCATTGGTCTTTGGCGTGTAGGGGCGTGTCTTGCGATGCTGCACACCGTGCCGCTCGCAGGCTGCCTCGAAGGCATCGGCCGTGAAGCAGGAGCCCCGATCGGTGAGCACGTGGGTGACCTGGAAGGGGAAGGCGTCGAGTGCGTCCGTGAGGAAGGCCACCGCCGAGGCCGTTGTCTCGTCGTCCATGACCGCGAGGTGCACGTAGCGCGAGGCGCGGTCGATGGCGACGTAGAGGTAGCGTTTGCGGGTGGAGCCGTCGCGGTCGCGCAGCTTCGGCAGGTGCTTCACGTCGACATGGACGAAGCCGACCTCGTAGTCCTTGAAGGTGCCATGCGGCTTGCGGGTCTGCTCGGACGGCGGCAGCCGGTTGAGGCCTTCCGCCCTGAGGATGCGGTAGACGGCGTCTCGGTTCAGGTGCGGCAGGAAGTGGCTGACGATGAAGGTCAGCGCGTCGAGGGGGAAGCCGGTGGAGCGGCGGAGCGTGCACACGATGGCACGCTCCTCATCGCTGGCGCGCCAGGGCAGCTTATGCGGCCGGGCCGAGCGATCGTGACAGGCATCGGGGCCGCGTGTGCGCCATTTGCGGATGGTCTCGGTTGAGACGCCGTAGCGCTTGGCCAGCACCCCGGAGCTCTCGGGCGAGCGGGCGATCTCGGCGCGGACAGCCGGAGTGGTGCGGGCCTGGGGATGGATGACGAGCATCAACGAGCCCTCCTGGCAGCACGGCGGCACACACCTTCGAACCGCCAAGCGTAGGCTTTGACCGCCCAACGGGCCACATCCCAACGACGTTCCGCAACCAGACA
>NZ_SRHQ01000088.1:0-1084 GCF_004683995.1 Methylorubrum sp. Q1
CCTGCAGATGCTCGACCGCCACTTCGCCGCGGCTCGTCAGGATCCGCGTGCCCGACGCGAAGCAGAGAGCGAAAGGCGCGGACGAAATCGTGACCGGCGTACCGGGTTCGAGAGACTGGTTCGAGTACAAGAGGTAACTGTATTCATTCCTTGCTATTGAAAAAGTCCTTGCAACAACGCCGCCTCCATTCGCAATTTGTCCAACATATTCTCTGTTTGTGAAAGTAGTTACTCTTTCGTTGATGTTTTGTACGGCCTGCATGTTATCGTTCGGACTGTCGCCAAGCACGGCGAGGTCGTCAGCGCCGCTTGCCGCCGGCAAATCCGTCAAAGTGAAGGTGCCGACCGTTCCCCCGCTGCTGCCGAAGGGGCTGGTCTGATCAAACCCCGCACCGCCGGTCGGAGAACTCAGCGAGTAAAGGCGCGTGAAAGATTGAGATGGCGCAGATGTCGATGCCATGATCCGTCCCTTTTTATGTCAGTGAAAATACTTCCACATGTCCAATTTGCTGCGAATCTGGCGCAGAATGGGAGCCGCGGCAGGGCCATGAAATGGACAGGCTTTGAGGAACCCGCCGCTCCTGATCGCCATCCGCTTCTGCAAAAGGGATCGTGCCAAGACATGCGATAGGATCGGTCGCGATTCCGTGTGTGTCACACACTTACGGCTGTCGACCTTTCTTTGCCGGCGGCAGCGTAGAGGGCGTTTTGTAGGAGGGCCGAGAGCTGTATCGGATCTGATTACATCAGGCCGGTGTCTCTCGGGCCCTGTTTCGAGGCGGATTTCTTGACGAGTCTATTTTCACATCGTCAGAATGCACTCTAAGCAGCCGCGAGAGCACTCCGAGCCGAAGTGTAAACCGGTGCAGCGAGCGAGAGAGCGTCAAAACAGCGGCTTGGAACCATGCCCGATTGCCATGCGATCGGGAAAGTCTCCGAGACGACGCCATCGGCTTCGGTCCACGCGCAATGGCCGGTCAGCGTCTCGAGGAAGAGACCGTCGATGCGGGCGCGCTCGGCCTCGACGAGCGCGCCGTCGACGGCCACGGGGCGACAGCGGCCCGAGAGGCCCGGAGGCACGAAA
>NZ_SRHQ01000089.1:0-1048 GCF_004683995.1 Methylorubrum sp. Q1
TGTTTGATCCCGGAGTTTGATGGTGCAATCTTCACGCCCGAGTGGAGGGACGCGCTATGGGCCAGGTTCTTCACGGCAGCGCCACAACGACGGAGGCGATCCGTCGAACGATCCAGCATAGTCAAACGAGCCTGAGGGCACTCTCGAAGCGCTACGGGATCAACCCGAAGACGGTTGCCAAGTGGAAGAAGCGGACCTCGGTCGCCGACCAGCGTACGGGCCCGAAGGATCCGCATTCCACGGTGCTGTCACCCGAGGACGAGGCGGTGGTGGTCGCCTTTCGTCGTCACACGCTCCTGCCGCTCGACGACTGCCTCTACGCGCTCCAAGCCACGATCCCGCACCTAACCCGCTCGTCTCTGCATCGCTGCCTGCAGCGGCACGGTATCAGCCGATTGCCAGAGGTCGACGGCGACAAGCCCAAGCGCTCCCGCTTCAAGGCCTATCCGCTCGGCTACTTCCACATCGATCTGGCTGAGGTCCACACGGCGGAAGGGCGGCTCTACCTGCTCGTCGCCATCGACCGCACGACCAAGTTCGCCTTCGTCGAGCTGCACGAGAAGGCGACCCGGCGGGTTGCGGGTGACTTCCTCCGCCATCTCACCGAGGCGGTGCCCTACAAGGTGCACACGGTGCTCACCGACAATGGCACCCACTTCACGACACCCGGCAACGTTGCCTCGGCCGCCTCCATCATCAAGGAGGCGATTGCAGCCGGCGAGACCTTCCGAGCCCACAGCTTCGAGTCCGCCTGTGCCCGCAACGATATCGACCATCGCCTGACCAAGCCGCGGCACCCCTGGACGAATGGGCAGGTCGAGCGAATGAACCGCACGATCAAGGACGCGACGGTCAAGCGCTACCACTACGACAGCCACGAGCAGCTCCGCGCCCACCTGGCCGACTTCGTCAGCGCCTACAACTTCGCACGCCGCCTGAAGACCCTGCGGGGTCTCACGCCCTACGAGGCCATCTGCAAAGCATGGTCCGCAGAGCCCGGTCGCTTCAGGTCAAACCCGCTCCACCAAATGCCGGGACCAAACATCTA
>NZ_SRHQ01000009.1:0-196445 GCF_004683995.1 Methylorubrum sp. Q1
CGAGCCGACCGCGCCGCGCTCGCCGCGCTGCGGCATGCCGCGCCCGCCCGGAGCACCTGGACCGCCCTGGCCGAAGCGCTTGAAGAACTCGCGCAGTTGCGGCGGCACCTGCTGCATGTTGGGGCCGCCGGGGCTGTCGTCGTCATCGTCGGCATTGCTGTCGAGCTTCACCTTCACGGCGACGACACCCGGTTTCACCTTGTCGACGACGTTGGCGAACGAGCCCGGCGGATGCTCGGGCGCTTCGATCGGGGTCTTGGGCAGGGCCTGGGCGTAGGCCTGGGTCGTGGGCTCGGTCAGGCCGAACCCGGCCGCGCCGCCCGCGACGAGGGCGGCTGCGGCGACGGAGGCGAAGGCGCGGCGGCGGACAGTCATGGTCATGGAGGTCTCCGACGGGAAATGGGTCGGTCGGCCGCCCTTCCGTTCGAACGGCGGGGCGGCGATCCGTGAGGAGACTCCTAGAGGTCCGAGCCTGACCGCCGGATGGCGCGAAGATTACGGTTTGGACAGGTCCGGCTCCGCCTCGCCGGGCGCCGAGGCCGTCAGGCCGGATCGCCAGCGCATGTCGGCAAGGAGACCCGACGGATGCGTGTCGAGCACCGGCGTGATCGGCAACCCTGCCGCATTGAGGAGACCCGCCGCCCAGTGATTGCAGACGTTGCTGTAGGAGAAACGCCCATGCGCCTCATAGAACAGGCTCGGGCCGTAGAGCCCCGGGCCGAGAGCGGCCGGCTGGCCGTCGATAAGGCGAAAGCTCGCCTCCAACCGTGCGAGGAGCTGGGCCAAGCCTCTGCGCGAGAGCGGCACCCGGACGATGTCGGCCTGCGGAAAGCTCGTGCGGGCCGGGCGCGCGAGGCCGACGACCTGGATCACGCCGTCGCTCCCGCCGGGCGTGAACAGGGCCGAGAAGGCCAGCCGCCAATCAAAGGCGGCGAGCGTCGGCGTCGCCCGGTAGAAACGGGCCTCGCCCCAGCCGAATTCCAGGGCGTCGTAGGCGGCAAAGCGCGTGGCGAGATTGCGCAGGGCGATGCCCGCCCCCTCCCCCGTCAGGCTGTCGCGCGGCAGGACGAGACCGGAGTGCCAGCCGTGGCTGACGAGGAGCACGGTCTGCGTATCCGGCTCAGCCGGCGGGTAGAGGCTCGGGTCGCCGGGCCGGGCCGTCCAGAGCGTGAGCGCGAGAAGCGCGGCGGCCAGCCCGGCCAGGGCCAGACCGAGCCGCCGCAGCGGTTTCATGCCTCGCTGAGCCGGACCAGCGCTTCCTCGATCTTGGCCAGCCGCGCGGCCTCGCCGTCGCGGCGCTCGCGCTGCTCGTCCACCACCTCTTCCGGCGCGCGGGCGAGGAAGTCGGCATTGCCGAGCTTGCCGTCGATCTTGCCGATCTCGGCCCGCGCCTTGCCGGCCTCCTTCTTCAGCCGCGCGACCTCCGCCGCGAGATCGACGATACCCTCGAGCGGAAGCGCGGCCACGCTGCCCCGCACGAGGAGCTGGACGGCGTTCTTCGGTGCAGCGTCGGCGAAACCGATCTCGGAGAGGCGGGCGAGGCGGGTCAGTGTCTCGCTCCAGCGCTCGACCCGGGCGCGGACGCCCTCGTCCGCGCCCACCAGCACCAGCGGCACCTGGGCGCCGGCGGGCACGTTCGTCTCGGAGCGGGCCGAGCGGACCTCGGAGATCAGATCGACCAGCCAGCCAATCTCTTCCTCGGCCTGTCTGTTCGTGTAGGCCGAGAGTTCGGGCCAGGATTCGAGCGCGAGCAGGCCGCGGGGTGTCGGCAGCACCTGCCCCTTGATCGCCCAGAGCTCCTCCGTGAGGAAGGGCATGAACGGGTGCAGCAGCTTGGCGATCTGGTCGATGAGGAAGGCGACCGTGGCTTGCGTCTCGGCGCGCGCCGCCGGATCGACGCCCTCGCCCTGAAGCACGGGCTTGGCGAGTTCGAGATACCAGTCGCAGAACACGTTCCAGACGAAGCGGTAGGCGGCCGCCGCCGCATCGTTGAAGCGATAGACCGTGATGCCCTGCGCCACCTCCGCCACCGCCTTGGCGGCCTCGGTCAACGCCCAGGCGTTGAGCGTCTCGCGCGCGGCCTCGGGCCGGAAATCGGCCTTGAGTTCACAGCCGTTCATCTCGGCAAAGCGCGCCGCGTTCCAGAGCTTGGTCGCGAAGTTGCGGTAGCCCTCGACCCGTTGCGGCCCGAGCTTGATGTCGCGGCCCGGGGCGGCGAGCGCGGCGAGCGTGAAGCGCAGCGCGTCGGCACCGAAGCGGTCGATCAGATCGACCGGATCGACCACGTTGCCCTTCGACTTCGACATCTTGGCACCCTTCTCGTCGCGGACGAGGGTGTGCAGGTAGACAGTCTCGAACGGCGCCTGATCGGTCAGGTGCAGGCCCATCATCATCATCCGGGCGACCCAGAAGAAGATGATGTCCTTGCCCGTCACCAGGGTGCTGGTGGGGTAGAAACGGGCCAACTCCGGCGTCTTGTCCGGCCAGCCGAGCGTCGAGAACGGCCAGAGCGCGGAGGAGAACCACGTGTCGAGCACGTCGGGATCGCGGCTCAGTGCGACCTCACGGCCGTGCTTGGCCTTGGCCTGCGCGACCGCCTCCGCCTCGCTCGCGGCGACGAAGATCCCGCCCTCGGCATCGTACCAGACCGGGATCTGGTGGCCCCACCAGAGCTGGCGCGAGACGCACCACGGCTCGATGTTCTCGAGCCACTGGAAGAAGATCTTTTCGTAGTTGTCCGGGACGAATCGAGTCTGCCTGTCGCGCACCGCCTGGAGTGCGCGCTCGGCCAGCGGCTTCACGTTCACATACCACTGGTCGGTGAGGTACGGCTCGATCACCACGCCCGAACGGTCACCATGCGGCACCGCGTGGGTGTTGGGCTCGACCAGACGCAGCAGGCCACGCTCCTCCATCAGGGCGACGACCGCTTTGCGCGCCGCGAACCGGTCGAGCCCGTCGAGCGCCAGCGCGGCGTCCTCCGGCTCGGCGCCGTCGAGGAAATCGGCGTTGCCCGCGATCTGGATGCGCGCTTCCGGATCGAGCACGTTGATCGGCCGGCAACCGTTGCGGCGCCCGACCTCGAAGTCGTTGAAGTCGTGGGCGGGGGTGATCTTGACCGCGCCGGTGCCCTTCTCCGGATCGGAATAGGCGTCGGCGACGATCGGGATCAGCCGGTTGACCAGGGGCAGACGCACGCGCTGTCCGACAAGGTCGCGGTAGCGCTCGTCGTCCGGATGGACGGCGACCGCCGTGTCGCCGAGCATCGTCTCGGGGCGCGTGGTCGCCACGGTGATGATCGCGCCGGTCGGCGTGCCGGCCTCGTCCACGACGGGATAGTCGAAGTGCCAGAGATGGCCCTTCACTTCGATCTGCTGGACTTCGAGATCCGAGATCGCGGTCTGGAACTTCGGGTCCCAGTTCACGAGGCGCTTGTCGCGGTAGATCAGCCCCTGCGCGTGCAGATCGACGAAGGTCTTGAGCACGGCGCGGCTCAGGCCCTCGTCCATGGTGAAGCGCTCCCGCGACCAGTCGCAGGATGCGCCGAGCCGCTTGAGCTGGCCGATGATCGTGCCGCCGGACTCTTCCTTCCAGGTCCAGACCCGGCGCAGGAATTCCTCGCGTCCCAGCTCGCGGCGGCCGGGCGCTCCCGTCTCCATGAGCCGGCGCTCGACCACCATCTGCGTGGCGATGCCGGCGTGATCCAAGCCCGGCTGCCACAGCACGTCCTTGCCCCGCATCCGCTCGAAGCGGACGAGGATGTCCTGGATCGTGTTGTTGAGCGCGTGGCCCATATGCAGCGACCCCGTCACGTTCGGCGGCGGGATCACGATGCTGAAGGGCTCGGCGCCGGCCCGCTCGGGGCGTCCGGCGCGGAAGGCCTGGCCCTCTTCCCAGGCCGCGGAGACGCGCGCCTCGACGGCGCCGGGGTCGAAGGTCTTGTCCATCATGGGCGGGGCGGGCTTTTCGAGGCAGCGTTCTAAAAGATGTCGCCGCCGCTATCGGCCCGCCGCGGGGCCGTCGTCAACCGTCGACCCGCCGGTGCTGCGGTGCAATCACCCCGTGATCGAGGTCCGAACGGCTCACCGCCCGCGGGCGACCCGCTCGATCTCGATGCGCACCAGCCGCTCGACCATGTGCGGAAGGTTCTCGTCGAGCCAGCTCTTCAGCATCGGCCGCAGCATCTCCTTGACGAGATCCTCCAGCGTGCGCGCATTCTGCGACAGCACCGTGTGGGCGAGAAGCTGGAAGTGCTGACCGACGCTCTCGCCGGTGCCGGACGAGACGAGCCGCTCCGTCACCTCCTCCTCGACCGCCGCGCGGACGCGCTCGGTTACGCGCGGAGCGGGAGGCGGCTCGGGGGTGAAGTCGAAGGGGTCCGGCTTTTCCGCCGCCAGGGGCTCGAAGTCGGGCTCCGGTTCCGGGTCGAAATCCGGCATGCGGAAGTCGATCTCGGGGATGTCGAAGGCGACGGGCTCCGGCTTGCGCACCGGCTCCGCGACCTCGGCGAGATCGAGCACGTCGTCGTCCTGCGGCGGGGGCGGCGGCGCAGGCGGCGCCTCGACCTCGGCGGGCTTGGGAGCTTGGTCGTCGGCAATGATGCGGCGGATCGAAGCCAGGATCTCCTCCATGGAGGGTTCCTGCGTCTTGTCCTGAACCTTAGGGCTCGCTGCGCTCATCGGGACGATACTCGGTGACGATTGACAAGACGATGACTTGGTTAACGAACTATTGCATCGCCTTGCCCGGCATCAACCATGATCCGCCGCCGGCCAACAGGAAACCGTCGTCCGCGGCGAGGCCGTCAGCGCCCGTCGGGGGTGCGCAGGCCGAACCAGAGGTCGCGCACCTGATCGAGATGTTCGCGGGCAGAGTACGGCGTGACCGGCAGGCTGGTGAAGCGGACGGTGAGCCGGCCGACGGCCTGGACGACATCGTAGGAGTTCACCACGCGGTCGCGCTGGGCGCGGATCAGGGCGACGCGCGCGGAGAGCAGTTCCTGCTGCGCGTTCAGCACGTCGAGGGTGGTTCGCTGGCCGACGCGCGCCTCCTCACGCACGCCGTTCAGCGCCACTTCGTTGGCCTGAACCTGCGCCTGCGAGGCGATCACCTGCGCCTTCGAGGCTTCGAGATTGCCCCAGGTCCGCACGATCGAGGCGCGGATGGTGTCGCGGTCCTGGTCGGCGACGAGGCGGGCGCGCCCGACATTCTCCTTGGCCTGCCGGATCGCGGCGTATTCGGCACCGCCCTGATAAAGCGGAATGTTGACCCGTCCGACGATCGAGGCGGTGACGCCGTTGTCGCCGGGGAACTGCTGATCGTACCGCTGCTGCACCGCTCCGGTGATCTGCGCCTGCGGATAGAGCGCGCCTTCGTTGACCTTCACCTGCAGCTCCGCCACGTCCACGGCGTGCAGCGAGGCGAGGATCTGCGGGTGCTCCTTCAGGCCGATGAGAATCGCCTGATCGAGCGAGGCCGGCACGTAGCGGTCGAGCGGGCGCCCGGGGGCGAGCTGGCGGGGCTCGACGCCGACGACCTGACGGAAGATGCCGATCGAGGCACGCAGGGCCGCCTCCGCCGCGCTCACCTGGGAGCGGGCGCCGGCGAGGCGTGCTTCGGCCTGGGCGACGTCGGTGCGGGTCACCTCGCCGACATTGAAGCGATCGCGGGTCTGACGGAGCTGCTCTTCGAGCACCTCGACGTTGTTGCGCTGAAGCTCCAGCGTCGCCGTGTCGCTCAGGACGTTCATGTAGGCCTGAGCGGCGTTGAACAGCGTGTTCATCTCGGTCTGGCGCAGGCCTTCCCGCGTGCTGAGCACCGTCGATTCGGCCGCGCGCACCCGGTTGTCGGTCTGAAAGCCGTCGAAGACGTTCTGGTTGATGGTCAGGCCCGCGCCGCCCGGGCGGGTCGTGAGATTGATCGGCCCGCTGGCGCCGATGCCGCCGATCTTACCTTGGAATTGTTGGAGGCCGATATCGGCCGAAAGCGCGGCGTTCGGTCGGTAGCCGGACTGGAAGCGATTCACGTCCTCGTCGGTGGCGCGCAGGTTCGCACGCGCCGCGTTCAGCGCCGGGTTGGCCTGATAGGCGCGGGACAACGCGCTCTCAAGGGTCTCGGCAGCCGCCGGACTTGCGACGGCGAGTGCCGAGACGACGGCGCCAGCCAGCCGAAGCGCGGACCGCGCCGCAGGGTTCCGTTCTTTCACGTCGATCAGCCCTTGCGGTTTCTCGATATGCCGTTCCGCCGCACCGCCGTGTCCGCTCCGGTGCGTCGCCCCGGCAAATGCCCCGGGGGACATCGACCGGACGACCCGCACCGTGAGGGTCGCGGCAGGGGTGCCGCATGCACGCCCATGCGTTGGAACGGCCAGCCCGCCTCGTGCCGGAGAGTAGCCGAGCTTGCGCTGCCGACGACAGGGCTTACCGCACCGCGTCGACGGATTGCCGGCGTGTGCCTCAAAAAAGCGACACCCCAGCGGACTAATCCCGCATGGCCACGTGCAGGCACGGGGGAATGCTTGCGCGCGATTTTCGGCGTTCGCCGTACCCGTCACGGCCGTCAGCATGAGATGGAATGGATCGGGGTTGTCGGCCGGGCGCGACGCGCCCGGATTGTGAGGGTGCCAGGGGGCCTGACAGCTGCCCCGGCGCAGGTTCGTGCCTCTCGCAAAGCGTTTGCTGCGCCGCCGTGTCCGAAGGGGAGACGAGCGGTGGCCGGGGGCGCAATGCGTGCTCTCAGAACGCGAAGCCGGGCTCGGTCGCGAAGCTCTTCAGGGCCGGCAGCGAGGCATCGAAGAGCGGGCGGGACCCGAAGGCGTCGCCCGCCCGCACGAACAGGGTCGCCTTGGCGTTGCGGTGCGGACCGAGCACGCAGACCAAACGCCCGTCGTCGCGCAATTGGTCGAGCAGGGCCTGCGGCCGGACTTCGACCCGTCCCTCGACGAGGATGGCATCGAAAGGCCCGCCCTTGGCCGGAGCGCTCAAGGCGCCCTGGACGAGGTCGACGGCGTCGCCGAGGCGCTCGCGGGCGGCGCCGATGAGATCCGGGTCGGATTCCAGGGCGACGACCTCGGCGCCGAGCTGTCGGAGCATGGCCGCACCGTAGCCGTAGCCGGTGCCGACATCGAGGGCGCGGGTGCCGGGACGGATCTTGAGCGCCTGAATCAGGCGCGCCAGCAGCATCGGGGCCGGCATGGCGCGAACCCCGTCCTCGCCCGCATCGAAGGTCAGCGTCTGGTCGATATAGGCGAAATCTTCGCGACCCGGCGGGACGAAGCGCTCGCGGGGCACAGTGTCGAAGGCATCGAGCACCGCGACGTCGTTCACATCGAAGGTCCGGAGCTGACAATCGACCATGAGGCGCCGCGCCTGAGCATAATCGAGCATGAGCCGTCCATCCCTCGCCGCCGCGCCAGACCGTTTCTCCGCCCGCCCGTCGAGCGGCGCCGGCCCGAGCGGGTCGGGTTGTCGTGGATCGTTCCCGGAATTGCAAGGCTCGCACGAGCGCCTTGCATGGCCAGAAACGAGCAGATTGTCAGGGTTGTCGGAAAGCTTGGAGGCCTCGCCCGGAATCGAACCGGGGTGCAAGGATTTGCAGTCCTCTGCGTAACCACTCCGCCACGAGGCCTCGTCGCGGATGCGCGACACTCCGGACCGAGCGGCCGGTCCGGGGCGAGGCGTCTCTAGCAGAGGCTTGACCCGCTCGGCAACGGTCTTGTCGCTCGATCGACACAATCGCCGCCGCTGCACCGCGACCCGGTGGAAAAAGTGCGGCGTCGGCTCAGAAGGTGCAAAAAGCGGCGATAGGACCCTTGCGTCCGAAACCGCCGAAGGCTAATGACCCGCCACCGCCGCTGAGGCGGCCCGGTGATCCCCGATAGCTCAGTTGGTAGAGCAAGCGACTGTTAATCGCTTTGTCGCAGGTTCGAGTCCTGCTCGGGGAGCCAAGCTCTTCAAGGCAATCAGGAAGCCTGCGGTTTCCGCGCTTCGCATTGCACTGCAATGACCGCGAGAACGACGGCTGCGCAGCGCTGATCGCATGTGAGACGCCTGACGGGCTTTGCTGAATTCCCCCCGCATCGCTGGTGCGCTCGCTCCATTCGCTTGACAGGCGTTATGCGCATCGGCCGCGCGCCGCCTCTACGAGCGGTAGAGCCGCCCGGTCTTCAAAGGCGGCTCTATTTCGCGATGTGCTCGGCCCTATCACGAGGCGAGCAAGTCTCTGCGCGACCGGTGCGTTAGTGCTCTGCGTCAACGGCGGGGGCGAGAATGCGCGGGGTTTGCTGGTGTTGTACGACTCGCCACTCCTCGTGCGACAGTCGGCGGTATGTCGAGGTGCAATGGGCCTCGTAGGTCTCTTCGCCGCGTGACGCCTTCACGGAGTAGGCGATGACGATCAGGCCTTCCTGTGGGCGTGCGATCCGACCATCGTCGAACGCGACGCTCGACCAACGCGGTGTGTCCGCGACTGCTTCGATCGCCTGAGCGCCGCCGAAGACGTAGGGCGGCTGCGGCAATGCCATCAAGCACTCGTCATCGATGAGTTCGCGGTAATGATCCGGGTCACCGGTCCAAAGGCTCTTTTCGAACGACCAAACACGATCATCGTCCACGGGGTCCTCCTCGGGTTCTCGAAGTGCCGGGACAAGACCTGCGCGCCGTGATCGTTCCTGGAAAGCACCCGCCCCGATGGTCGCGTGCGTCCCGCCCTACGGATGGCATGCCTCGGCTCAGAGCCGATGCACCCTCAGGCGCTGGCGACCTCGAACTCCATGCCGCGTCCCGGCCCCTGGTCGGCATAATCCACGAGCGTCAATCCCCGCTCGATCAGTGTCTCTTCGAGGATGTCGCGGTGCTTGCGCACCATCTGCCCGATCGCCAGCGGCGTCAGGCGCGGGCTCGACCGGCGCAGGGCATCCACGCCGACATGGGCCGGCATGCCCTCGTTTTCGGCGATCCGTGCGAGCGCCAAACCCAGGTCGCGAGCCTTCGTCTCTGCGGCCGATTTCGGCTTGAAAGCCATGTGATGCCTCTTCTCTCGATGCTTTCGTCAGGCGGCCTGCAGCGTCTCGGCGAAGTCTTCCGGCACCTCGCCGAACCGGCCGAGAATCGTCGCGCTTTCCAACTCCCCCGTTTCGTCGTCCGCCACGATCTGGATCGCGGCGGTGCCCGGCAGCCGTGTGGCCATCGCCTCGGCCCGCTTCAGCGCACCGTTCACCGTCGGCGACACCTGTTGGTCGCCGGGGCACAGGCGTTTGCGCTTCAGAATGAAGGTCTGCACGAGGTAGGTCGTCCGCATCGTCACCGTCGTTCTCCCGCACCAGGGCCGAATCAGCCGCCATTCACGCATCGGGCAAGCCGGATATCGGCCGCCCGCTTGTTCTATTTTCGTTCTAGCATGAAAGATGGCGCTGCGTGAGCCCGTTTTGCAGCGCCGACACGCTTGGTGGGCGACGGTCTGCGGGGATAACGATCAGCCGCCACCGATACCGGCGATCACTTTGCCCGTGCCGTTTCAGTCCGGGCAGCTCTCGGCTTCGATCTGCCCGCTTCCGTTCCAGCCAGCCGAATGCAGAGCGGGCACGGCGCCAACCTTTGGGTCATGCCGGCTTATTCCGGGCCAAAGTGGTGGCAGCCCGGGCGATCGGGCTCGTCGTGTGGCTAATGCGCTGTTCAGGCGGAACGCCGCGATCGCGCGATCCTGACATGGCCGCGGCGGCGTGACCCGGTCGGCACGCTTCAAACGCCCTCCCGGCACGAATCGATGCGCGATCGTTCCAACTTTACCGGATGGTGCAACGGCATCTTATCGGGCGTGTGGCACGCTTCGATGCTCACGTGAGGACATCGATGTCCAGTCATGCAGGATTTCCGATCGACACCCCTCCGACGCCCGGTGAGGTCGGGTTGATCGCGGTCGATGAACACACCTCGATCGGGTGCTGGGTCCACGACATCTCCGCGCAGGACGTCGAGATCGTCGTTCCGGACGCCTCCCTGGTCCCGGATGTGTTCATGCTGACATCGTCGGCCAAGGAATCCATCAAGGTGTGCCGCACCCTGTGGCGAACCGACGAGATGATCGGCGCACGGCAGCTTTAGGTCGTCGTCCGGACGGTGGCCGTCGGCTTTCGAAAAAATGCGACGGCAATCGTGAATGGGAGCCGTGCCTCCGAAAGCGCATCGGCTGGCTATCCCTCCACCCGATCCAATGATGCGGGGAGTGTCTTCACAATTCGACGAAATGCGTGAGCCGGTCCGCGTTCAACGAACCGCGCGGGCTCTTGCCGGGTTGATCGTGCCGGTAGTGCCGCATGGCCGAGACCAAACAGCCGGACACAGTCGAAGCCCCGGATCGACCCCGCCTGACGCCCCAAGGGCCATAGCAGCGGCCCGACTTCCGGGGAGGACAGTACCGATTCCCAAGGCGGCGCAAAGCAAGGGCAAGGCGACAAAGCGGAAGGCGAGCCGTAATCGCTGAAACGCGTGACGGGCCGGCTTCTCGAAGAGAAGACCGACCCGCCTGTCGCCTGCGTACCGCATTGGGGGCTGGTAGCCCGACGACACTGATTCAAACGAACCCGGCGTCGCAGATCATCCCGAACCGTGAAGATTGGCGTGACGTCGCCGAGATCGCCAACTTGTTGTCAACGTGCATGTTTTTCGCAAAGTGGTGGCTGCGCAGAAAAATTACATCGCCATCATGTGCGCCATCACACGAAGTCTGCTCTCCACGACTTGGGCAGCGGAACGAGTCGTTTCCATCAAATGATGCGTGGGCGCTCGAATATTCCGGCTTTACGTCGATGCGTACGACCGGAGCGTAGGCAATTGTTGTCCCACCACGGTTCCCGACCGAGGCCGCCTATCATCGCCCACCAATTTCCGGCCTGTTCGTCAACGGTAAGTTTTTGTTAACCATCTCGATGCAATCCTCAGCACCATCGCTCTCCCTTGCCGGTTGCGACACGGTTCCTTCAGATTCGGCCTGGTCGATTCATGGTACATCTCGCGACGGACTACCCCAGCGGATTGATCGTCGAAGCCGCCATGCCCGCTCTGAACGGCGAGAGTCGCGATCGGATCGGACAGGGCCTGCGTGACGCCTATGTCGAGCGCTGCGACGCGCAGCCGATCACCGACGCGCAAGTCGAACTGCTGCTGCAACTGCGGCAGAAAGAGCGTGATCGCCGCCGCAGCGCCTGAGGATCGGGTCTTTCGGTCTCAAGCGACCTTGGCTTGAGATCGATTACTGCCAGCGCCGGGCCATCGGCTGCTGGCGCCGGACCTCGGCGGCACGGATCATGGTCAGAACCCGATCGAGATCTTTGAGCAGAGACGACTCGGTCGCGCGCGCCGCGGCGATTTCCCTGTCATCGCTGCCGAAGCGTTGACGCTGCTGCTGCAGGGTCAGCTCGTCCTCAAGGGCCGCCCGCTCCGCATGGAGCGCGAGGTAGGCCGCCTCCTGAGGATCGGCCGGATCGAGGAGGGGCTCTTCCTCGTGGGATGAATGTGGCTCCGTCACGATGACGGTCTCCTCGGACGTTTCAAGTGTAGGCCCGGTACCACTCTGGATCTCGCGAAGATCGCTCTCGTGGCGCGGCTTACAATGCCCCACGAAACGCCCGGGCGCCGATCACCGCCGTATTGGCTGCGATGGTGCCGCGGGCGTTTTCTGAGAGACACTGGCCCACCTACCTGTGCTGCTAACGCTCTCAGGGCCCAAAACGCTCCCAGGGGGCCGCGTGGTCCCCATCGCGGTTCCATCCCCAGCGAAATTCCGTCTTCTCCCAGGGCTTTCCAAGACCTTCACGGGGCCTGTCATGTCACCGTCATGTCGCCGTCATAGAGGCGGCGCGTCGGTGCACTAGATGGCAGCAGCGTCGCAGCGAGACCGGCTCCGGACGGAGCCGGCCCCGACAATGCGCCCGACACCTTACGGAGATGATCGTGAAACCTTTCACTTACGCTCTGGCCGTCGGCCTCGCGGCCGCCCAGCTCGCGACTTCGGCTCTCGCGGCCGACATCACCGGCGCCGGCGCCACCTTCCCCTTCCCCGTCTACTCGAAGTGGGCGGAAGCCTACCGCAAGGAAACCGGCACGGGCCTGAACTACCAGTCCATCGGTTCGGGCGGCGGCATCAAGCAGATCCAGGCCAAGACCGTCGATTTCGGCGCCACCGACGCGCCGCTCAAGCCCGCGCAGCTCGAGAAGGACGGCCTTGTGCAGTTCCCCACCGTGATGGGCGGCGTGGTGCCGGTCATCAACGTTCCGGGCATCGAGGCCGGCAAGATCAAGCTGACCGGCGAGCTTCTGGCCGACATCTACGCCGGCAAGATCCTGAAATGGTCCGACCCGAAGATCGCCAAGCTCAATGACGGCGTGAAGCTGCCCGACGCCAACATCACCCCGGTCTACCGCTCGGACGCGTCCGGCACGACCAACATCTTCACGACCTACCTCTCGTCGGTCTCCGAGCCGTGGAAGAAGGAGTTCGGCGCCGCCACCACCGTGAGCTGGCCGGTCGGCCAGGGCGGCAAGGGCAACGAGGGCGTGACCGCCACCGTCAAGCAGGTCCCGAACTCGATCGGCTACGTCGAGTCGGCCTACGCCAAGCAGAACAAGCTCGCCTACGCGCTGATCGGGAACAAGGCCGGCAAGTATCCGCAGCCGGACGACACGGCGTTCCAGGCCGCCGCCGCCAGCGCCGACTGGAAGTCGACCCCGGGCTTCGGCATCACCCTGACCAACCAGGCCGGCGACGACGCTTGGCCGATCACCGCCGCCACCTTCATCCTCGTCCACAAGGACGCGGCGGATGCGGCCAAGGCCGGCGACGTGCTGAAGTTCTTCGATTGGGCCTACAAGAACGGTGACAAGCTCGCCACCGAACTCGACTACGTCCCGCTCCCCGACGCCGTCGTCGGCCTGATCCACGAGGAGTGGAAGGGCATCAAGGGCAAGGACGGCAAGCCCGTCTTCGGCATGTAAGCGATCCTCTCAGGCCCTCTCCCGAAACCGGGAGGGGGCCTTTCTCCGAGTGTCCGGCTCGCCTCGCGCGCCACGGCGCGCTAAACGCCACCCATTCGAGAGCCCTTCCGCGGATGACCGCTTTGACCCAGTCCATCGCCGTGGCCAGCGAGAGCGGCGTGCCCCGCACCGCCCCGAGCAAGACCAGCGACCGCCTGTTCCAGGGGGCGGCCTACGGTTCGGCTCTGCTCGTGCTGCTGGTTCTCGCCGGCATCCTCGGCTCGATCGTCTACGGGGCTTGGCCGGCTTTCTCGGAGTTCGGCTTCGGCTTCCTCACCTCCAGCGCCTGGAATATCGGCACCGAGCAGTTCGGCGCTTTGCCGGCGGTGATCGGCACCGTCGCCGCCGCGATGCTCGCCCTCGTCATCGGCGTGCCGGTTTCGCTCGGCATCGCGATCTACCTCACGCAGCTCTGCCCCGGCTGGGCGCGCAAGCCCGTCGCCATGACCATCGAGCTGCTCGCATCCGTGCCGAGCATCATCTACGGCATGTGGGGCCTGTTCGTGTTCGCCCCGCTCTTTGCCCGCTTCGTGCAGGTGCCGGTCTCGAACCTCGTCGAGGGGATCCCGATCGTCGGCACCATCCTCTACGCCCGCATCCCCTCGGGCGTCGGCGTGCTCACCGCCGGCATCATCCTCGCGATCATGATCGTGCCGTTCGTGGCCTCGATCACCCGCGACATGCTCGACCAGATCCCGACCGTCCTGCGCGAGAGCGCCTACGGCATTGGCTGCACCACCTGGGAGGTCGTGCGCCACGTCCTCGTGCCCCAGGCCTCGGTCTCCATCATCGGCGCGATCATGCTCGGCCTCGGCCGGGCGCTGGGCGAGACCATGGCGGTCACCTTCGTCATCGGCAACGCCAACCGGCTCTCGGCCTCGATCTTCGATCCGGGTTCGACCATCGCCTCGCGCATCGCCAACGAGTTCAACGAGGCAGACGGGCTCCAGCTCTCCTCGCTGATGGCGCTCGGTTGCCTGCTCTTCATCATCACGTTCATCGTGCTGATCATCGCGCGCCTCCTCGTGCGGCGCGCCAAGGTCGCCTGAACCGATCGAACCGCCGTCAGCCTCGGAAAGTCGAGCCATGGACGCCAGCACTCCCTTCGCGACGGCCGACCACTCCCCGCGGGCGAGCCGGGTGCGCTCCGGCCGCCGGATCGCCGACCGCATCCTGATCCTGGCAAGCACGCTCGCGACGCTGCTCGGCATCGTCGTGCTCGGCTCGATCCTGCTGATGCTCATCGTCGAGGGCGTGAAGGGCTTCACCCCCACCCTGCTCACGGCGCCGACGCCGGGGCCGGGCTCCGAGGGCGGCGGCATCGCCAACGCCATCCTCGGCAGCCTCGTGATGACGTTCATCGGCATCGTCATCGCCACGCCGGTCGGGCTGATGGCCGGCACCTTCCTCGCCGAGTACGGCCGCACCTCGAAGATCGCGGACATCATCCGCTTCCTGAACGACGTCCTGCTCTCGGCGCCCTCGATCCTGATCGGCCTGTTCGTCTACACGCTGATGGTGCGCCCGATGGGCACCTATTCCGGCTGGGCCGGCGCGGTGGCGCTCGCCATCATCGCCACCCCCGTGATCGTGCGCACCACCGAGGACATGCTGCGCCTCGTGCCGGGCCAGATGCGCGAGGCCGGCGCCGCGCTCGGCGCGCCCCGTTCCCTCGTCATCCGCGCGATCACGTGGCGGGCGGCGAGCGCGGGTATCGTCACCGGCATCATCCTGGCGCTCGCCCGCATCGCTGGCGAGACCGCGCCGCTCCTGTTCACGGCGCTCAACAACAACAGCTGGTTCAACGCCAACCTGCTCGGCGGCGTGCCCAACCTTCCGGTGATGATCTACCAGTTCGCGCTGTCGCCCTACCCGAACTGGCAGAGCCTCGCCTGGGCCGGCGCGCTTCTCATCACCGTCACCATCCTGGCCCTGTCGGTGGTGGCCCGCCTCGTGATCAAGGACCAGCGGGCGCGCTGAGGCGGCCCCGGACAGACCTCCTACCAGCGAGACAATTCGATGAGCGCCTCCCCCGCGATCCGCAGCCAGTTCGAAGGCCGAAGCCCGGCCGACGTCAAGGCTCCCGTGCGCATCGCCTGCAAGGACCTCAACTTCTACTATGGCAGCTTCCATGGCCTGAAGGACATCAACCTCAATTTCCGCGACCGGCAGGTGACCGCGCTGATCGGTCCCTCGGGCTGCGGGAAGTCGACGCTGCTGCGCACCTTCAACCGGATCTACAGCCTCTATCCCGAGCAGCGCGCGGAAGGTGAGATCCTCCTCGACGGGCAGAACGTTCTGGACCCGAAGATCGATCTCAACGAGCTGCGCTCGCGCGTCGGCATGGTGTTCCAGAAGCCGACCCCCTTCCCGATGTCGATCTACGACAACGTCGCCTTCGGCCTGCGCCTCTACGAGAAGCTGCCGAAAGCCGAGCTCGACGTGCGCGTTGAGGAATCCCTGCGCAAGGCCGCGTTGTGGGACGAGGTGAAGGACAAGCTCAAGCAGTCCGGCACCGGCCTGTCCGGCGGCCAGCAGCAGCGCCTGTGCATCGCCCGCACCGTGGCACAGCGCCCCGAGGTGATCCTGTTCGACGAGCCGACCTCGGCCCTCGACCCGATCTCCACCGGCCGCATCGAGGAGCTGATCGAGCAGTTGCGGACCGAGTTCACGATCGTCATCGTGACCCACAACATGCAGCAGGCCGCGCGCATCTCGCAGTTCACGGCGTTCATGTATCTCGGCGAGCTGATCGAGTTCGACGCGACCACGAAGATTTTCATGAATCCGTCCAAGCGGCAGACCCAGGACTATATCACCGGCCGCTTCGGCTGAGATCGGCTGCGACTGCACCACAGCCGCAGCCCCCCTGTGCCCTCGTTGAGATGCATCCTCTTCGGCCGGACCCGTGTCCATCGCAGCTTGAGAGCGCTCTCGTCCGACCGCCTGATCGGGAAATTCGCGACATGGCCGACCATATCGTCTCGTCCTACGACACCGACCTTGAGAACCTGCGCCGCACGATCGCCGAGATGGGCGGCGTGGCCGAGAAGATGATGACGGATGCCACCGACGCGCTGGTGCGGCGGGATACCACCCTCGCCCAGGCGGTGATCGTCGCCGACAAGCGCCTCGACCTGCTGCAGCGGGAGATCGAGGAGCGTTCGGTTCTCCTCATCGCCCGGCGTCAGCCGCTGGCCATCGACCTGCGCGAGACGATCTCCGGCATCCGTGTCTCGGGCGACCTGGAACGGATCGGCGATCTCGCCAAGAACATCGCCAAGCGCGTCGTGGCGATCAGCGATCAGGCCCAGCCGCAGAAGATCGTGCTCGGCGTCCAGCACATGAGCGACCTCGTTCAGGAACAGCTCAAGGACGTGCTCGATGCCTATGCGAGCCGCGACGTGACCGCCGCCCGCGAGGTTTGGGAGCGGGACAGCGCCATCGACGCGCTCTACAATTCACTGTTCCGGGAACTCCTCACCTACATGATGGAGGATCCGCGCAACATCTCGTTCTGTACGCATCTGCTGTTCTGCGCCAAGAATGTCGAGCGGATCGGCGATCACACCACCAACGTTGCCGAAACCATCGAATACCTCGTCACCGGCGAGCCGCCGACGGCTGAGCGGCCCAAGAACGACGCTTCGAACTACGCGACGATTACGCCGGGCGCCTAGCGTATCGTCCCGAAAGGTGGTTGCCGGCTTTCGCAAAAAAGATGATGCGAAAACAAGAGCCTCGAGCATCGTCCGGGATCAGGTATCCAGGACGATGTTCGAGGGTTTCCGGGCAGGCGCGGCGATCAAGAGACGTTTCCCGCCCCTCGTTCGAGGGCCGGGCGTGACGGATGGAAAGACGGGCGATGACGAGTGCGCACATCCTGATCGTCGAGGACGAGGAATCGCTGACGACCCTGCTGCGCTACAATCTCGAAGCGGAGGGGTTTCAAGTCGATGTCGCGGTTCGGGGCGACGAGGCCGACCTTCGCCTGCACGAGACGACGCCCGACCTCGTCCTCCTCGACTGGATGGTGCCGGGACTCTCGGGGATCGAGCTGTGCCGGCGCATCCGGGCCCGCCGTGAGACCGAACGCTTGCCGGTCATCATGCTGACCGCCCGGGGCGAGGAGACCGACCGCGTGCGCGGCCTCTCGACCGGCGCCGACGACTACGTCGTCAAGCCGTTCTCCGTGCCGGAACTGCTCGCCCGCGTCCGTGCGCTCCTGCGCCGCGCCAAGCCCACCCACGTCTCCGACATGCTCGTGGCCGGAGACATCGAGCTCGACCGCGTCAGCCATCGCATCCGCCGGCAGGGCCGCGAGATCCATCTCGGACCGACCGAATTCAAGCTGCTCGAATACCTGATGCAGAGCCCCGGCCGGGTCTTCTCGCGGGAGCAGTTGCTCGACGGTGTGTGGGGCCACGACGTCTACATCGACGAGCGCACGGTCGATGTTCATGTCGGCCGCCTGCGCAAGGCGATCAACCGCCCGCGCCAGAGCGACCCGATCCGCACCGTGCGCGGCTCCGGCTACTCGTTCGACGAGATGTTCGCCGGAGCGGAGTGAAACGGTTTCCGTCCCATGACCGGGTGAGCTCTATCGCCCAGCGTGCGGCGTTTGAGGAGGGCACCCCTCGCGCCAGCGCGGTGGGATCCCGCCGAAGTCCAAATCCGCCATCCCGAAGGGATCAACCGGATTTGGTATGAGGCGCGGTTTTGCGGGTCGGGCAACGCCCGTCACCGCTCGGCAAACGCCCGTCATCGCGGGCGTGCCCGGACGTGCTCCTCGACGTTTCTAG
The DNA here is from genome assembly GCF_004683995.1 of Methylorubrum sp. Q1. Lineage (NCBI taxonomy): Bacteria > Pseudomonadati > Pseudomonadota > Alphaproteobacteria > Hyphomicrobiales > Methylobacteriaceae > Methylorubrum > Methylorubrum sp. Q1. The sequence continues at coordinate 17,831 of NZ_SRHQ01000009.1, forward strand.
CGGAAGCCGGCGACGCGGCGGTCGCGCTTGCGCTCGGCGGCCGGCTGATAGGCGATCTGCGCGTGCTGGGTGCAGTACGGGAGGCCCGTGATCGCGCGGCCGCCGCAGAAACGGAAGTCCGGAGAGGTCGGGTCGCCCATCGGCCAGCGGCACATCGACTCGCGCAGGTCCATGATGGTGACCCGCTCGGAAACCGCGAGGGCCACCGGCTCCGGAGCAGGCTTCGACGGCAGCGGGAAGTCCGGTACGGGCCTGTGCGCCACGATCGCGGGCGGTTCCGGCAGCGTCGGCTCCTCGACGACCAAGACCTCCATCTCGACCTCGGCGGCCAATCCCTCCCGGCGACGTCCCTGCGACGCCGCCCCCATCGATTTGACGCGACCGGAGAGGCCGAGGCGATGCACCTTGCCGATGACCGCGTTGCGCGAGACGCCACCGATCTGGAGGGCGATCTGGCTGGCGCTCAGGCCGTCGTCCCACAGGCGACGAAGCAGCTCCACGCGCTCATCCGTCCAGCTCGGGACCGCTTCCGTCATTGTCCCCTCCACGTCGAAACATCCTTGAGCGCGAGACCGGGCGACAGCGCGGCGCTGCAGCCGCGCATGGCGACAACAGGCATGGCCAGGGCCCGCGATCCGGCCCTGCACATGTCGGTTAACAGACGCCAAAGATGCCGTTGGCGACGCTGTGGAGACTACAGGACAGCTCGACCGCGGAGCAAGGGTCCGCGCGTCTCACGGTCCGGTTTCCCCCGGCAATCAGACCGTGAGACGCCTGAACCGATCGGACCTGATGGTCCCACGAGCGAATCCTTCGGCACCCGTTAACGCGTTGCGTAAACTTGGTCTTTTTCGCGCATGCGGATGGGGCGAGGGCTGCCTTGCCGGGCTGCCGGGCGGTTGCGCGGACGGACGAGATGTTCGCTGTCGCGTCGGGAGCGCGATCGAAAAAGATTGTCCGGACGGACGGGATGACTATGTGACGGACGTCATCCGCCGGCCTGCCGCCGGTGGACAACCGACCGTCAGCGGATTTTGGGAGATCGCATGCGACTGCGCCTCGCGCCGGCCCTTTTCCTCCTTGCCGCGATGCCGGGAAGCGCGATGGCCGCGGGGCCCGCTGCGCCGGTTCCGAGCGAGGCCGCCATCCGGCTTGCCAACCACCGCGCGGTCTACGATCTGTCGCTGGCGCGCTCGGAGGGGACGCGAGCCGTCGAGGGCGTTCGCGGGCGCATCGTCATCGATTTCTCGGGCGACGCCTGCCGCGGCTACACCATGCAGACGCGTCAGGTGACGATGCTCGATTCCGGCGAGTCCGGCGACCGCACCTCGGATCTGCGCAGCACCACCTTCGAGAACGGCGACGGCAAGAGCTTCCGCTTCCGCACCACGACCATCCTCAACAATGCGCCCTCCCCGGCCGTCGACGGGACGGCGGAGGCGGCCGATGCGCTCAAGGTGAAGCTCAAGGAGCCCAAGCGCGACCAGTTCCAGGCCGAGGGTCCGGTCCTGTTTCCGATCCACCACATGATCCGCCTGATCGAGGCGGCCAAGGCGGGTGAGACGACGGTCTCGGCCAAGGTGTTCGACGGCTCGGATGACGGGCGCAAGGTCTACGACACGCTGGCCATCATCGGCCGCCCGAATGCCGCGCCCGCCGCCGACACCGAGCGCGACAAGCCGCTGCGCGAGGGCGTTCACGGCACCCTGCGCCGGTGGCCGGTCACGCTGAGCTACTTCACCGCCGGCGTGGGTGAGCGCACGCCGATCTACACCCTTACCTTCGACCTCTACGAGGACGGCGTCAGCGGGCGGCTGCACCTCGATTACGGGGATTTCGCCATCGACGGGAATCTGACGCGGCTCGACCTCGCCAAAGCCGACCCGAAGGCCGAGGCCGGCTGCAAGAAGTAGCCGCCGCGCTTCAGGTGCGCCGCCGCTCCGGCTCGCCGGTGAAGACGAGGCCGCGCTGGATCGCGGCATTGCCGAACTTTTCCCGCAACCGGTCGAGCGCCGCCTCGCGGCGGGCGACGCGCTCGATGCCCTGATCGGCGAGATCGCCGCGGTCGGCGTGGATCGCGCCGCAGAGATCGCCGCCGCCGATGCCGATCAGCCGGAAGGCCGTGCCGTCGCAGGCCGCCCGCAGCATCGGCTCGCCCTCCCGGAAGAGCCGGTCGGCGAGTTGGGTGGGTTTCAGGCCGCCGCGGGTGCGGGTGCGCAGCCGGAAGCGGGCGTCCTTCAGCTTCAGCGTGACGCTGCCGGCGGCGAGTTCCGCCCGCTTGAGCCGTGCCGACACCTTTTCGCAGAGCTGCCAGAGGATCGGCCGCAGATCCTCGAACCGGGTGAGATCGGTCGAAAAGGTCGTCTCGGACGAGACGCTCTTGGCTTCCCGGGTCGGGCGCACCGGCCGCCGGTCCCGGCCGGCGGCGAGATCGATGAGACGCAGCGCATCCCGTCCGAGAGAAGCTTGGAGACGCACCGAGTCGGTGCGTGCGATGTCGCCGACGCGGTGGATGTTGAGTGAAGCGAGGCGGTTTCGCGCGCTCTCGCCGATGCCGGGCAGGATACCGACCGGCTTGTCGGCGAGGAACGTCGCGGCGTCCTCGCCTGCGATGATCGAGAAGCCGCGCGGCTTGTCGAGGTCCGAGGCGATCTTGGCCAGGAACTTGTTGTCGGACAGACCCACCGACACGGTGATGCCGACCTCCGCCTCGACCCGTGCGGCGAAGCGGGCGAGCGTGAGTGCCGGGCTCGTCCCGTGCAGGCGCTCGGTGCCGGAGAGATCGAGGAACGCCTCGTCGATGGAGACGGGTTCCACCAGCGGCGTGAGCGCCAGCATCATCGCCCGCACCTCGCGCCCGACGCGGGCGTACTTCTCCATATCCGGCCGCAGCACCGTGGCGTCGGGGCAGCGCTTCAACGCCTCGAACATCGGCATCGCCGAGCGCACGCCGGAGATCCGGGCGAGATAGCAGGCGGTGGAGACGACGCCGCGCTTGCCCCCGCCGATGATGAGCGGCTTGTCGCGCAAGGACGGGTCGTCGCGCTTCTCGATCCCCGCGTAGAAGGCGTCGCAATCGACGTGGGCGATGCTCAAGGTGTCGCGGGCCGCGTGCGACAGCAGGCGCGGCGAGCCGCATCCGCGGCAGCGCAGTGCGCCGGCGGCTTGCATCGTCAGACAATCGCGGCAGAAGGGTCTCACGTCGAAAACCTCGCCCGACCTTTGCCGGGCTGATCCGGGCGAGTCAGGTTGTACGAATGTCCGGAGCCGCCGACCAGGGTTCTGCCGCGCGTCATCCCACGCCGAATCCCGATGCAGCGCCCCTGCGCATCCTCGTCCTCGGCGGCACCACCGAGGCCAGCGCGCTCGTCGCCGGGCTGGCGCGGGAGCCGGACGTCTCGGTGACGCTGTCGCTGGCCGGCCGCACCGCCGCGCCGCGGCCCGAACCGGTGCCGACCCGGATCGGCGGGTTCGGCGGTGCGGAGGGGTTGGCGCGGTGGCTTGTCGGGAACGGCATTGAGGTGGTGATCGACGCGACCCACCCGTTCGCCGCGCAGATCTCGGCCAATGCGGCCGAGGCGTGCAGAGCCGTCGCGGTGCCTCTGCTCGCGGTGCGTCGCCCGGCCTGGGAGCGCGCGCCCGGCGACGACTGGATCGCGGCCGCGAACGTGCCGGCCTGTCTTGACGCGCTCGGGGCCACACCGAGAACGGTGTTCCTCACCATCGGCCGACAGGAACTCGCCGCCTTCGCCCGCGCGCCGCAGCACGCTTATGTCGTGCGCACCATCGAGCCGGTCGGCGACGCGCTGCCGGTGCCGAACCTCGTCACCGTCAGCGCCCGCGGCCCCTTCACGCTGGCGGACGAGATCCGCTTCATGCGCGAGGCGCGAATCGAGGTGCTGGTGACGAAGAATTCTGGCGGCGCGGCGACCTATCCGAAAATCGAGGCGGCGCGCCGGCTCGGCCTTCCCGTGGTGATCGTCGACCGCCCCGCCCTGCCGGATGTGCCCGCCATCCCCGATGCCGCGGGTGCGCTTGCCTGGCTGATGGCACGGCGCAGCGAGCGCAAAGCGCCGTAAGAGTGCCTCACGAAACGCCCGATCACCGATCGTCTCCGTTCTGGGCACGGCGGCGCAGCGGAAGTTTTGTGAGAGACACGCAATCGGCTCGACGCCGCCCGGCCCCGATGCCATGCAGCGGGATGCCCGCGCCTCGACCGAAGAACCACCGATGACCCGCGCCCTGATGCTCCAGGGGACCGGATCCGATGTCGGCAAGTCGCTGCTGGTGGCCGGCCTCGCCCGTGCCTTCACCCGGCGCGGCCTGACGGTGCGTCCGTTCAAGCCGCAGAACATGTCGAACAACGCCGCCGTCACCGCCGATGGCGGCGAGATCGGCCGGGCCCAGGCGCTCCAGGCCCGCGCCGCGCGGGTCGCGCCCTCGGTCCACATGAACCCGGTGCTCCTGAAGCCGCAGAGCGAGGTCGGCGCGCAGGTGGTGGTGCAGGGGCGGATGATCGGCACCGCGCGGGCACGGGAGTACCAAGCCTGGAAGCCGCGCCTGATGGCCTCCGTGCTCGAGAGCTTCGAGCGGCTGCGCAGCGAGGCGGACATCGTGCTCGTGGAGGGCGCGGGCTCGCCGGCCGAGGTGAACCTGCGGCAGGGCGACATCGCCAATATGGGCTTTGCCCGGGCGACGGGAACGCCGGTGGTGCTCGTCGGCGACATCGATCGGGGCGGCGTCATCGCCAGCCTCGTCGGCACGCAGGCGGTGCTGGAGCCCGACGATGCGGCGATGATCCGCGGCTTCATCGTCAACCGCTTTCGCGGCGACCCGACGCTGTTTGCCGACGGCATGGCCCTGATCGCCGCGCGCACCGGCTGGTCCCCGCTCGGCCTCGTGCCGTTCTTTGCCGATGCCGGCCGCCTGCCGCCGGAGGATGCGGTGGCGCTCGATGCCCCTCAAGCGCGCCGCGACGGCGCCTTGCCGCTGATCGCGGTGCTGCGCTTTCCGCACATCGCCAATTTCGACGACCTCGACCCGCTGCGGCAGGAGCCTGGCGTCGCCGTGACCTTCGTGCCGCCCGGCGAGCCCGTCCCGGCGGACGCCGATCTCATCATCCTTCCGGGCTCCAAGACCACGATCGACGATCTCGAATGTCTGCGCGCGGAAGAATGGGACATCGATATCCGCGCCCATCTGCGCCGCGGCCGTCGCGTGCTCGGGCTCTGCGGCGGCTACCAGATGCTCGGCCGCTCCATCGCCGATCCGCAGGGAATCGAGGGTGCGCCGCGTGACGTGCCGGGTCTCGGTCTCCTCGACGTCGAGACGGTGATGACGGGCGAGAAGCGCCTCGTCGCCGCCACCGGCACGACGCTCGCGGATGGCGCGCCGTTCTCCGGCTACGAGATGCATGTCGGCGATACGACCGGGCCGGACACCGCCCGACCCCTGCTGCGCCTGGCCGACGGGCGGGTCGACGGTGCCGTCTCAGGCGATGGGCTCGTGACCGGCACCTATGTCCACGGCCTGTTCGCCGACGACCGCCAACGCGCGGCCTGGCTCGCCCGGCTCGGCGCCGCGCCCGGCCTCACCCGCTACGAGGCCGGCATCGAAGAGGTGCTCGACCGCTTCGCCGACCACCTCGAAGCGCATCTCGACTGCGACGGACTGCTGCGCCTGCGCTGAGTGTCTCTCACGAAGCTCCCGCCGCGCTGTCATCGCCACAGCGCGAACGGTCAGAGACCGGGAGTTTTGTGAGGCACGCTGAGAGGCACGTCCGCTACGGCGCCGACATCAGCGTGGCGGGCACCTTGTAGACGCGCGGCCCGCCGTTCCGGAGGCTGTCGAAGAAAACCAGCACGCGGTTGGGCCCGATCACGGTCACCGCCTCGGCCTTCCCGCAGCGCTCGGCATCGTCCATCTCGTCCAATTGTCCGAGAAGCTGAGGCGGACCACCCTTGCCCGGGTCGAACAGGAAGAGCTTGTAGGCAACCTTGGGCTGCTCCTGGGCCGGCCCGGTGAGCACTAGCAGGCGCCCGTCTTCGAGGGCCGCGAGATCGCGGATCCCGGCATCCTTGCCGACTTTGATTGGGATCGTCCGCGTCTTGCCCTGATAGGCTTCACGTCCGTCCGCGAATAGGGCATCGATCTCGGCCTCGACGATAAAGGCCTCCTCATCGATCGTCGGTGCGCGCAAGCCGGCGTAGAGGCGGTCCTTCACCACGGCGATGCCCTCGATGTTGAGGCCGTTCGCCTCAGTCAGGCTCTGGAGGAAGAAGGGCTTGACCCGGTCCGCACCGGCCAGAGCCTCGGCGAGGCGATAGGTGGTCTCGACGGCCGCCTCCGGCTTGTCCTCGTCCTCGACGTCGGGCTTGCCGTCCTCATCGACGCGGAGGCGGGCGAGGATCATCGCCGAGGTGTTGAGCGTGTCCTTCTTGCGACCGCAGCCGTGCGAGCCGACGACGTAGAAATACGGCTTCCTGTAGGCCACCCCCTCCCCGTCGAACTCCTTGAATTTCGCGGCGCTCTTGTCCGGGCATTGCCTGCCGGCAGGCATCGTCCCGCGGGTTGCCGCGTCGGGTGACTTACCGATGAGATTGATCGTCTTCTTGGGGTCGATGCTGCGGTCGTCGATGGTCAGGAACTGCGCCTTGCGGCCCTCGTCGTTGATGACGAGGCAGCGCCGCTTGCCCGAATCCCGCAGCATGCAGGCGATACCGCTGATGTCGTAGGCCGCTGCGGCCTCGTCATCCTTTTTGCTCGCGCCTTTCAAGTCATCTTTGAAGGTATATGGCTTGCTCTCAGGTTCCAGAATTCCGTCTCCGGCGCGTGCCGAGATGACGCCCAATCCGAAAGAAAAAGCAAGATAGATGCCGCTTGCAAGGCGCATGGCCGCAATCTCCTATCTATTTCGGATGGTCTGTATTCGATACTCTGTCGCCGCAATTTTAATAGTGAGTGCTCGTCAGACAATGTAAAACCAAATCCCAGCGCCGGCAATGACCAGCGTGAATTGAAGCGCGCAGGCCGTCCGATAGAGCTTCAGCGCGCGCACGATGTCGTCGGGGTTGGCCTCGGCCCGCCCGTCGCCCATCCAGGCATCCTCGACGCGGGTGTCGCCGTAGATGCGTGGGCCCGCGAGCCGTAACCCCAATGCGCCGGCCATGGCCGCCTCGGGCCAGCCGGCATTGGGCGAGCGGTGGCGGCCCGCGTCGCGGCGGATTGCCCGCCACGCACCCGTCGCGGAGACATCCCGGCTCAGGGCCGCCGCCGCGATCAGCAGGAGGGCGGTGAGCCGCGAAGCGGGCAGGTTCACGAGGTCGTCGAGACGGGCGGAAGCCCAGCCGAACGCCTCGTAACGGGGGGTCCGGTGGCCGACCATGCTGTCGGCGGTGTTGATCGCCTTGTAGAGCGCGCCGCCCGTGAGCCCGCCGGCGCCGATCCAGAAGGCCGGCGCGACGATACCGTCGGAAAAGTTCTCGGCGAGGCTCTCGATCGCGGCCCGGCACACGGCCGCCTCGTCGAGGCTTTCAGGGTTTCGGCCGACGATCATCGACACGGCGGTGCGCCCCCCGGCCAGCCCCTCCGTCCGCAGGGCGGCGGAGACACGCCGGACATGGACGAACAGGCTGCGCTGCGCCGGCAGGCTCGCGGCGAGAATCGCGAGGACCATCAGGCCGAACCCATGGCCCGTGAGCGCGGCGAGCGCCGTCAGCCCCAGGGTGACGGCGGCCACCGTGGCGAGCAGTACGATGAGAGCCAGGAGGCCGCCGAGCCGGCGCGTTCGCGGCGTGCCCCGGTTGAGCCCGCGTTCGAGCGCGGCGATCAGCCCGCCGATCCAGGTGACAGGATGGCCGAGCGCCCTGTAGAGGCGGTCCGGATAACCCGCCACGGCCTCGATCAGCAGGGCGAGGGCCAGGATGCCGAGGGTATCGGGCGGATGGGTCAGGGCGATCCAGGACATCGTTGGCAGGGTCGGTGCAGGGCGGGATGGGCGGACGCGAGGTGCTGACGGACGGTTCGCGCGACGGGATTGCGCATGGCGGCGATCTCGACGCGGCCCGCCGGCTGTTTCCGGGGGCGCCCGAGCCGTGGATCGACCTTTCCACCGGTATCAACCCGGTGCCCTATCCGCTGCCGCCCCTCATAGCCAGTGCCCTTTACCGCCTGCCCTCCCCCGCCGACCTTGCCCGGCTCAAATCCGCGGCAGTGGCGGCCTACGGCGCGCCGGGTCCGGACCATGTCGTCGCCGCGCCCGGCACGCAGATCCTGATCGAGACCCTGCCGCGGCTCCTGCCGCCCTCCCGCGTTGCGGTGGTCGGCCCGACCTATGCCGAGCACGCCGCCGCCTGGACCCGCTCCGGCCATACGGTGCGGATGGTGACCGACGCGCGCGAGGTCGAGGGTGCTGAGGTCGTGGTGGCGGTCAGCCCCAACAATCCCGACGGGCGCGTGCTCTCGGCTGAGGCGCTGGCGCGCGTCGCCGGGGGAGGTCTCGTCGTGCTCGATCAGGCCTTCGCCGATCTGGAACCCGTGGAGGCCGCGCGGCCGGGGCCCGGCCTCGTGATCCTGCGCTCGTTCGGCAAGACCTACGGACTCGCGGGCCTCCGGCTCGGCTTCGCGCTCACCGAGCCGGCGCTGGCGCGGCGCATCGAATCCGCCCTCGGTCCGTGGGCGGTCTCGGGCCCCGCCATCGCCGCAGGCTGCGCGGCGCTGCCGGATGCCGCGTGGCGCCGCGAAGCCGCCGCCGCCCGGGCGAAAGACGCAGGCCGCCTCGACCGGATGATCGGGCGGGCCGGCGGACGAATCGTCGGCGGGACGGCCCTGTTCCGTACGGCGGATTTCCCGGACGGGCCTGGCCTGTTCCGGGCACTCGGCGAGGCCGGGATCTACGTGCGGCGCTTTGCCGAAGCGCCGGAGCGGCTGCGCTTCGGCCTGCCCCCGGATAAGGCGGCGTGGTGCCGCCTCTCGCGGGTGCTCAAGTAGGCTGGGATCGGCCGCCCAGCCAGGAGACGGCCAACGCGGCGAGCGCGAAGGCGCCGCCGACGGCGCAGACGCCGGGCCAGCCCGCGAGGAGGAAGGCGCGCGAGCCGAGGAAGGCGCCGGCCGCCCCGCCGATGAAGACGGCGGTGAACAGCACGGTGTTGACGCGCCCGCGGGCGCCCGGCGCCAGGGCGTAGGCGCGGGTCTGGTTGGCGATCAGCGCGCCGTTGATGCCGATGTCGAGGAGCAGCACGCCTGCCGCGATGGCGAGGAGCGACACCTCACCGGCCAGCGCCAGCACCGCGAAGGCCGCCGCGACCAGGGCGCTGCCGACGATCACCACTGGCCGGGCGCCACGCCGGTCGCTGTAGCGGCCGGAATAGGGAGCGATCAGCGCGCCTGCGACGCCGATGACGCCGAACAAGCCCGCGCCCGCCGCGGTGAGATCGAAGGGGGGCGCCTCGACGAGGAGGGCCAGCGTCGCCCAGAACGCGTTGAAGCTGGCAAACAGCAGGGCCTGGGACAGGCTGGCGTTGCGCAAGATCGGCTGGCTGCGCACGAGATGCAGCAGCGAGATCATCAGCGCGCGATAACGCAGGCGCTGCTTCGGTGCGCTGCGCGGCAGCGTGCGCCACGCGACCGCCGCCATGGCGACAGCGAGGCCGGCTGCGGCGAAGAACACCGCGCGCCAGCCGAACTGCGCGCCGACGAAGCCGCTCGCGGTGCGGGCGAGCAGGATGCCGGAGAGCAGGCCGGTCATGACGCCGCCGACGATCCGTCCCCGGCTCGCATCGGGCGCAAGCTCGGCGGCGAAGGGCACCGCCTGCTGCGCGGCGCAGGCGAGTACGCCGATGACGAGGCTGGCCGTCGCGAGCACGGTGAGATTCGGGCTGAGCGCGGCGACGACCAGGGCGACCGCCAGCCCCAGCAACTGCCACACGATGAGGTCGCGCCGCGGCAGGGCATCGCCGAGGGGCACGAGGAACAGGATGCCCAGGCCGTAGCCGACGAGGCTGGCCGTAGGCACGAGCAGGGCCGCCCGCTCGCCGAACTCGGCAACGAGGACCGCGAGGAGAGGCTGATTGTAGTAGATGTTGGCGACGGCCCCACCCGCAATCAGGGTGAGCCCGACGCGCGTCGTGGGGGATAAGGCGCGGTCGCCGCCCGCTTCACGGCTCATCGGTGCGCTGCCCGCATCTCGGAGGGCTGGGACGGAGAGGCATCGAGGGGCAGGACAAACGGCATGGACCGCCCCATACGGCAGGCCGCAGCCGAACCGCCAGCCCTGACGACACAACGAGGCGTAGCCGTCGCGCGGCAGAATGTCCTGTTTCGCTCCGACGGCCTGCCGAAACGCACGGTCGAAGACCGTACCCTCGCCACGGTCGAATGCGGAACGGACGTCGTGCCGAGGACATACCGACGCGTGATGGTAGCATCCCTCAAAAGACGGCCTATATGAACAATTGTAAGAAAAACACACAGCCTTTGCAGCAGCTTGGCCGGGCAACCATTTACAGATGGGCGCGTGATGGCGCACATTTTCCCCGGGTGGCCGGCCGCCGCTTCAAGATGAGGAGTCGTGTATGCCGAATTACCGCGTCCACTTCGCGAAGCAGATCCTCGGAGTGCCCTTCACGGTCGGCTTCGTCGAGATTTCTCGCGCGCGCGATCCGGAGCGCGCCCTGAAGGCCGCGGAGATCCGCTTTGCCCGCTCACGCGGCGTGAACGACTGGCGCGAGCGCGCCGATACGGTGGATCTCGCGCCGCATGCGGAAGCGCAGTTCTAAGGGCGGCCGACGGGTCGGCCTCGGTCGACCATGGCCTGCCGGCGCAGCGCGATTCGCTCAGGGGAATGGTGTTCCCGGCGGAGCCCCCGCATGCTTCCCATATCTGGCGCCGAGGCGGTGTAGGCTCTAGGTTCCGGTAACGGCCGAGCCTTGTCTGCGTCGGCTCGGCGGATCCAAGGGCTTGTTCGGTCATGGCGGCGATCTCGTTCCTCGGCGATCTCATCCAGACCATCAGCGACCGGGGCCGGGATCTCATCGGCTTGGCCCGCTCCGATCTGGCGCGGACGGCGAGCGCGGCCGACCTGACCCGATTCTGCGAAGACCTGATTTCCCGTCGCGGCGAAGCCTCGGGTGTCGCGCTCGCCCGCTTGATCCTCGATCGCTACGCCGCCTTTCCCCTTGAGGACCGGCTCGCCTTCCTCGAACTCATCGCCACCGAATTCGGCGCCGACCATGATGCGGTCGACGCGGCCATCGCCGCTTACCGCGCTGACCCGACGCGGGCCCGACTCGGTCTGTTGCACGTGGCGGCCGAGCCGCGCTCTCAGGAACTGATCCGGCGGCTCAATCTCGCCCGCGGTGGCACCCTGGCGCTGGTGCGGATGCGCGAGGATCTGTTCACGCTACGCAAGCGCCTGAAGGATCGGGAAGCCGCCCCGGAGACGATCGATGCGGCGGTGAGCCTCGATAGCGATTTCGAGCACCTGTTCGCCTCTTGGTTCAACCGGGGCTTCCTCGTTCTGCGCCCGATCGATTGGTCGACGCCGGCCGACATCCTCGAGAAGATCATCCGCTATGAGGCGGTCCACGAGATCGCCGATTGGGACGAGTTGCGCCGCCGCATCCAGCCGACGGACCGGCGCTGCTTCGCCTTCTTCCACCCGGCCCTGCTCGACGAGCCGCTGATTTTCGTCGAGGTGGCGCTCACCAACGCCATCGCCCCGGCGATCCAGCCGATCCTGGCCGACGGGCGCGAACCGGTGCCCGCGCGGAGCGCCACGACCGCGATCTTCTACTCGATCTCGAACTGCCAGAAGGGTTTGGCCGGCGTCACCTTCGGCAACTTCCTCATCAAGCAGGTGGTCGAGGATCTCGCCCGTGAGATTCCCTCGCTGAAGACCTTCGTCACCCTCTCGCCCGTGCCCGGCTTCCGCACTTGGCTCGACCGGGAGCGTGGCGCCGACGCGCCGCAGGGCCTGACGCGGGAGGATGTGGAGGCGCTGCGCCTGCTCGATACCGAAGATTGGCGCAGCGACAAGACGAAGTGCGAGGCGGTGCGGCGCGCCATGCTGCCCGCGGCGGCCGCCTATTTCCTGCGCGCCAAGAACGAGAAGGGCCGCCCGCTCGATCCGGTGGCCCGCTTCCATCTCGGCAACGGCGCGCGGCTGGAGCGGATGAATTTCCTCGGCGACACCTCGAAGAAGGGCCTGCGTCAGTCCTACGGGCTGATGGTGAACTACCTCTACGACCTGTCGGCGATCGAGAAGAACCACGAGACCTACGTCAATCTCGGCACCGTCGCGACCTCCTCGGCGGTCGGCCGCGAGCTGCGCTCCAACCTGCCGCCGCCGCGGGCGGTGGTGCTGGCGGAGGCGGGCTGAGTCGTTTCCTCAGCGGGACGGGGGACGCCGCTTTTTCGCTGCGGCGCGGGACCGATTCCTTCCTCGAACGTTCTCCTGTCCGATGCCCGCCCGAACTCTCAAGGCGGCGGGCCTGACAAAAGCAGGAGTTCCGCCATGGTTGATACGGATCGCATCGTCGGCACCGCGAAGGATCTCGGCGGGCGGGCGCAAGGCGTGGTGGGCGATGCGCTCGGCTCGGACCGGGATTCGCTGGAAGGCCGTTACCGGGAAGCCGAGGGCCGCGCGCAGCGCATCTACGGGCAGGCCAAGGACACCGTGCGCGACATCGCCGACGATGTCGGCGGCTATGCGGAGGACGCCTATGACCGCGTCAGCCGTAACGGCGGCACGTATCTGCGCGATGGGCGCGAGCGGGTCGAGACGCAGGTTGGGGAGAACCCGTTCCTCGCTCTCCTGATCGCCGGCGCGGTCGGCTACGGCCTCGCCCTGCTGCTGCATTCGCGCCGCTGAGCGAAACAGTTCGGAGCGCGGCGCTCGATCATCGTCCTGGACACCTGATCCAGGACGATGATCGAGGCTCTCGCTTTTGCATCATCTTTTTCCGAAAGCCGGCAACCACCTTTCGGGACGATGCTGTCGCGTCGCGCTCTCCCGTTCGTCGGTGCTACTGCGCCGTCCACCCGCCATCCATCGCGATGTTGGCGCCGGTGATCTGGCTGGCGCTGTCCGTGCACAGGAACAGGGCGAGCGCGGCCACCTGATCGATCGTCACGAATTCCTTGGTCGGCTGCGCCTTGAGCAGAACGTCCTCGATCACCTGCTCCTTGGTGAGCCCGCGCGCCTTCATCGTGTCCGGGATCTGGCTCTCCACCAGCGGGGTCCAGACATAGCCCGGTGAGATGCAGTTCACGGTGATCCCGTGGGTGGCAAGCTCGAGCGCCGCCGTCTTGGTGAGGCCGACGACGCCGTGCTTGGCCGCGACATAGGCCGACTTGTAGGGCGAGGCGACCATCGAGTGCGCCGAGGCCGTATTGATGACCCGGCCCCAGCCTTTCGCCTTCATGTGCGGCACGGCCGCGCGCAGGGTGTGAAAGGCCGAGCTGAGATTGAGCGCGATGATCTGGTCCCACTTCTCGACCGGAAAGTCCTCGATCGGCGAGACGTACTGGATGCCCGCATTGTTCACGAGGATGTCGATGCCGCCGAACGTCTCGACCGAGAGTGCGATCAGCCCGCCGATCTCGTCGGGCTTGGTGAGGTCGGCGGGCGAGTAGACCGCCTTCACGCCGAACTCGCTCTCGATGCCGGTTCGCGTGCGCTCGATCTCCTCGGGCTTGCCGAAGCCGTTGAGGACGATGTTCGCGCCGTCCTTGGCGAAGCTCTTGGCGATGGCGAGGCCGATGCCGCTCGTCGAGCCGGTGACGACGGCGGATTTCCCTTGCAGGCTCATGAAATTCCCTCCGCTTCACGGGCCGCGCGGCCCCTCACGCCCCACGACTTGCCCCAATGGTTCGGCGAAGTCGATCTTGCTGCGCCGCACGCGCTGACGCTAAGCGGCGGTTGACACCTATGCCCGCTTCCCTGAACACCTCGCGCCGGTCGCAGGGCGCCGGGCGTGTGCACGGCTGCCGAGCAAAAAGTTGGACCGACGATCGATGGCGGTGATGCGCTCCTATCTCGACTTCGAGAAGCCCGTGGCGGAACTCGAGGCGAAGCTCGAGGAACTCAAGGCCCTGGGCCAGCGCGACGGCGCGGTCTCGATCAGCGAGGAGGTCGGGCGCCTGGAGGGCAAGGCGGCCCAGGCGCTCGCCGAAATCTACGCTGCCCTCACCCCCTGGCAGAAGACGCAGGTCGCGCGCCATCCGCAGCGGCCGCATTTCGTCGATTACTGCGCCGGGCTGATCGAGGAGTTCACGCCGCTGGCCGGCGACCGCACCTTCGGCGAGGACGAGGCGATCATCGGCGGCTTCGGGCGCTTTCGCGGCCGCCCGGTCTGCGTCCTCGGCCAGGAGAAGGGCGCGACCACCGAGGCGCGGCTGCGGCACAATTTCGGGATGGCCCGGCCGGAGGGCTACCGAAAGGCCGTGCGCCTGATGGAGACCGCCGACCGCTTCGGCCTACCGGTCCTCGCCTTCGTCGACACCGCCGGCGCCTTCCCCGGCATCGAGGCCGAGGAGCGCGGCCAGGCCGAGGCGATCGCCCGTTCCACGGAAGCCTGTCTGGCGCTCGGCGTGCCGAACGTCGCCGTCGTTATCGGCGAAGGCGGCTCGGGCGGGGCCATCGCCATCGCCACCGCCAACACGGTGATGATGCTGGAACACGCCATCTACAGCGTGATCTCCCCGGAGGGCGCCGCCTCGATCCTCTGGCGCGACCAGGGCCGGGCGCACGACGCCGCCACCGCCATGAAGATCACCGCGCAGGATTTGCTGCGCCTCGGCATCATCGATTCCATCGTCCCCGAAGCCACCGGCGGCGCCCACCGCGACCGTCAGGCGGCGCTCAACGCCACCGGTGACGCCATCGCCCGCGCGCTGGCCGAGTTCGAAGGCTTGAGCCCGGACGAGGTCCGCGACCGGCGCGCGCAGAAGTTTCTCGAGATCGGCCGCAAGCTGTGAAACGGGGGCTCGGCGCGGGCCTGCTGAACGGCCTGCGCCGCCTCGGCCGGCGCGACCTCCGCGAGCCCGGCGCCGTCAACCACATTTCGCTCGGCAGCCACTGCCATACCGCGCAGATCCTGAAGGGGCTCGATCTGCGCACATGGTCGGCGCCCTTCGACTGGATCTTCTCGTCGCCGGGAATGGTCCGCGATTGCCTCGCCGACGACTTTTCCGATCTGCTCGACCGGCGCCACTACGAGAGCACGCCCCTGCATGAGCGGCAGGCGCCGAACGAGACGCGTTGCCGCCATCTCCTCTACCGGGATCGGCACGCGATTCCGTTCGTGTTCAACCACCACGACCCGGCGGCCAGCGACGAGGATTACCGCTTCCTGCAAGCCGGCGTGCGGCGGCTGCGTGCGGCACTGGACCGGCCCGGTGCCCGCAACCGCTTCTACCTGATGACCGCCCTCCCCACCGAGGCGGCGACGGTTCGGGCGATCCGCGATGCGCTGACGGCGCGGGGTGCGGACAATCACCTCCTGATGCTTCAGCTGCACCAGGGGGAGAGCCGGACAGTGAGCGTGCTCGCGCAGGAGCCGCATCTCGACTGGCTCCGGATCGAGATTCGTTCGCCATCGGTCGGTGTTCGCTTCGCCGATTCCGCCGATGACGCCTTCGTGAAGGTTGTCATGCGGGAGCACAGCCCATTTCCCGCGGAACCGTGACGGATTTGCAACGCCTGTCCACAATGTGGATTGCTGCCTTGCGGTAAGTTCTGGGTAAGCTTAGCGAGGCTATAGGGTTCGGGGAGTGACGTCCGCAAAAGGGCAGGAATTGCCCTGCGGGCGAGGACACGTAAGGACGGGTTCCCCATGGCTGTGCGTCCGTTTGTGGCGGCTGCTGCCGTCGCTCTGGCGATGACCCTCGGTGCCTGCCAGGACAGCGCCATGCTCGGCGGCGCTTCGACCCGCAGCCTGACACCGATTCCCCCGCAGACGCTCGCACTCATGCAGACCAAGGGCATGAGCCAGACCGACCCGATCCTGATCCGCGCCTTCAAGAAGGAAGCGGAGATGGAGGTGTGGAAGCGCGGCGCCAACGGCCAGTACGCGCTGCTCAAGACCTTCCCGATCTGCCGCTGGTCGGGCCAGCTCGGCCCCAAGCTGAAGCAGGGCGACCGGCAGGCGCCGGAAGGGTTCTATGCGATCACGCCGGGGCAGATGAACCCGAACTCCAGCTACTACCTCTCCTTCGATGTCGGCTACCCCAACGCCATCGACCGGGCCAAGGGCGGCACCGGCAACTACATCATGGTGCACGGCACCTGCTCGTCGTCGGGCTGTTTCGCGATGACCGACGCCTCGATGTCGGAGATCTACGCCATCGCCCGCGAGGCCTTCAACGGCGGCCAGCGCGCCTTCCAGTTCCAATCCTACCCCTTCCGGATGACGGCCTCGAACATCGCCAAGTTCCGCAGCGACCCCAACGCGCCGTTCTGGAAGAACCTCAAGGAGGGCTCGGATTATTTCGAGACCCTCAAGGAGGAGCCGCGGGTCGCGGCCTGCGGCACCAAATACGTGTTCGGCGGGGCCGACGTGGCGGCGGGCAACTGCACGCCGCGGGTCGATCCGCTGGTCGCCGAGAAGCGCGACCGGGACAGCCACGAGGTTGCCGAGCTGATCGCCAAGGGCACGCCCGCGACCCGCGTCGTCTACGATGACGGCGGACAGAACCCGGTCTTCCGCCCCCAGAAGCCGGAAGGGCCGACCTTCGCCAGCCTGATCGAGAACGAGAAGGAAAAGGAGAAGGAGAAGGAGCTCGCCTACACGGCCAAGGAATACGGCCGCTATCACCTCGGTGACGTCAGCCGGCCGGAGAGCCTCGCGCTCGGACCGAACGAGTTCGAGGTCGATGCCAAGGGCAAGCCCGTCCTGATCGCCGCCGCCGACGCCCCCGGCCCGACCAAGGCCGCCGCCGCCCGTAAGGAGCAGGCCAAGGAATCGGCGAAGCCGACGACGGTGGTCGCCGTGCAGGAGCCGGCCAAAGCGGCTGAGAGCAAAGCGGGTCACGCCAAGCCCGGCTCGGCCAAGCCGCCCCGCGTCACCGTGGCCGACGCGGACGGCGATGTGAGCGCCTTCAGCAAGGTCCTGGGCAAGAAGCCCGGCAAGGACGAGAAGGCCGCCGAGGTCTCCAAGCCCGAGACACACAAGTCCGAGGCCCCTAAGGCGAAGCCGCAGGCCGCGGTCACGACCACCGGTTCCCTCCGGAACTGATCGCCCCTGACGGATCGCCGGCGACCGGGAGCGTGATCGTATCGTGACGCTCCCGCTCGGGTGATCGCGGCAGCCGGGCACGATCCCCATCGACAAGGCGGCGGGCATCCTGTACAGCCCCGCCCAACTCACAACAGGATGCCGAAATCCTGACGCCCGGACTTTACCGGACGGGCGCTAACGGCCGGAGCCTTTCATGAACATCATCGAGCAGCTTGAGCGGGAAGAAGTTGCCCGCCTCGCCAAGACCATTCCGGATTTCGAGCCGGGCGACACGGTCATCGTCAACGTCCGCGTCAAGGAAGGCGAGCGTACCCGCGTCCAGGCCTATGAGGGCGTCTGCATCGCCCGGAACGGCGGCGGGCTCAACGAGAGCTTCACCGTCCGCAAGATCTCCTACGGCGAGGGCGTGGAGCGCGTCTTCCCCGTGCACTCCCCGATGATCGATTCGATCAAGGTGGTCCGCCGCGGTAAGGTCCGTCGCGCCAAGCTCTACTACCTGCGCGATCGCCGCGGTAAGTCGGCCCGTATCGTCGAGCGTTCGGACCGCTCCGAGAAGGCCGCCAAGGCCCAGAAGGCCGCTGCCGCGACTGCCGCGGAGTAAATCCCCTCTAAGAGTGGTCCTACGGGGCCGCTTTTACCGATGCGCCCGTCCCGAGAAGATCGGGGCGGGTTTTTTGTTTTGTGTTTCCATGCACCTATGGAGAGAACCGGTACGGGCAGCCGGTGTGGCGTCCATCACAGGTCGATCTCCGATCCGGAGCCGAGCACGGACGCTTGTCGATCGCCGTTTCCGGACGATGCGACGGAGCGCGGCCTGCGCGCTGTTCTCACGCGGATCGGGGGGCATTACCCCACCCGCGAGATCTTCCCACTCGGAAGCCGAGCCCGAGGAACGTATCACGCTGACAGCGACGCCGAGCGCAGCCGTATCTCGGGCGAGATCGCCTTCGACATTCTGATGGAAACCGGGCTGCTCGTTCAGGCCGTGCCACTCTGGGAGCGCGAATGGCGCCATCGCCATTGCCTTCATCGGCGAGGCCAAGCGAGCGCCGGCGGCTCGGCTCCTTCTCGAAGTCGGCGATACCGAAGGCAGTTGCAGCCGGGCCTATCACGCCATGTTTGACGTCGCGTGAGCTTCGTTGATGGCGACCAGTCATCTTCGCGGCGGGATGACGATCAAGACGCAGGCCGGAGTGGTTGCCGCCTTCGGCCAAGCGTTGATGCAAACCGGTCAAGTCGATGTCCGCGTTGGATGGCGCTTTCAATCGACTTCAGGACGTTCGCATCCGCGCCGATGACATGGCCGGAGCACCCTTGGCCGAGGAAGCCGATTGGGCTCTCGCTCAGGCCGAGGGGTTCGTCCGGACGATGCGAGAACGGTTCCTCCCGGATTGACGCCGGATCGTATGCGCAGCCAAGGCCGACGATCCGGCGCGCCGGGGTACCGTTACCCCCGCCGCAACGCCTCCAGCACCTTTCCGCCCGGTCGCCCGGTGGCCGGCATGCCGAGTTGGCGCTCGATCTCCTTGATCGCCTCGCGGGTCTTGGAGCCGACCTTCCCGTCCGGCTCGCCGACATCGTAGCCGCGGGCGGTCAGGCGGGTCTGGAGGTCGCGGCGCTCGGCACGCGAGAGCGGCGGATCGTCGGTCGGCCAGTCGGCCTGGACGCCGGGGCGGCCCCGCAGGCGGTCCGAGAGGACGGCGATGGCCAGCCCGTAGGACTCGGCGGCGTTGTAGGAATAGATCGCGTCGAAGTTCTTCGTCACGAGGAAGGCCGGGCCATTGATGCCGGCCGGCGCGATGATGCCGGCGGGCCCCTCCCCCGTCAGCGCCTTGCCATCGACGCGGGTGACGCCGAGCGAGGCCCAATGGCCGACGGCGTGCTTGTTCTTGCGGCCCGCAGCGGCGACGTTGAAGCCGCGCGGCAGCCGCACCTCGTAGCCCCAGGGCTGCCCGTTCGACCACTTGGCGACGCGCAGGAAGTTGGCGGTGGAGGCGACCGCGTCGGCCACCGAATCGACCACGTCGCGCCGCCCGTCGCCATCGCCGTCCACGGCGAGACGCTGGTAGGTGGTCGGCATGAACTGCGTCTGGCCGAAGGCGCCGGCCCAGGAGCCGGTCAGCCGCGAGGCCTCGATGTCACCGCGCTCGATGATCTTCAGCGTCGCGATCAGTTCGCTGCGGAAGAAGTCGCGACGGCGGTTGCTCGAACAGGCGAGCGTGGCGAGGGACTGCACCAGCGGCATCTTGCCGAGGTTCTTGCCGAAATTGGACTCGACGCCCCACACCGCGGCGATGGTGTGACGATCGACGCCGTAGCGTGCCTCCGCGTTCGCCAACGCCTGGGCATGCTGGCGCATGGCCGCGCGCCCGTCCTCGACCCGCTCTTCGTCGACCAGCGCCGACATGTAGTCCCAGATCGGCGTCTTGAATTCCGGCTGCGCCTGGGACAGCTCGATCACCTTGTCGTCGTAGGCGATGTTGGCCGTCGCGGCGCGGAAGGTCTGGGCCGAGACGCCGGCCCCGGCGGCCTGCGCCTGGATGCCGGCAAGGCAGGATTGGAAGTCGGCTCGCGCGGGGCCGGCGAGAAGGCCGCTGGCAAGGGCAAGCCCGATCAGGCTGGCGCGGGTGGCTGGCGTCGGCATGGGTCGGCGCTCCGTCAGAGTTCGGGGAGTCTCTCGCGCGATTCAGGCGATACGAGGGTTAACGAAAGGTGAGGACCGGGGTGCGACGGAGTCACGGCACGGGGCGCGGCATTGACCGTGCCGGCGTTCTCGTCTAGGCACCCGCTCGTGTTCGGGGCTCCGGTTTGGGGCCCCGTCGCATTTCATGCGCACCCGTGGGCGGTAACAGCCGCCCTGTCGCCCTCACCGCTCCGGCGAAGAGGGAGAGGAGGGCGCGTTCCTCAAAAATTTGTTCCAGAGGAACAGCGATGTCAAAACGCATCCAGGCGAAGCACAAGCTCGATCGCCGCATGGGCCAGAACATCTGGGGCCGCCCGAAGAGCCCCGTGAACCGCCGTGAATACGGCCCCGGCCAGCACGGCCAGCGCCGTAAGGGCAAGATGAGCGACTTCGGCACGCAGCTGCGCGCCAAGCAGAAGCTCAAGGGCTACTACGGCAACATCACCGAGAAGCAGTTCCGCCGCTACTACGCCGAGGCGATCCGCCTGCGCGGCGATTCCGGTGAGAACCTGATCGGCCTGCTCGAGCGCCGCCTCGACGCCGTGGTCTACCGTTCGAAGTTCGTGGCGACCCCGTTCGCGGCGCGCCAGTTCGTCAACCACGGGCACATCAAGGTCAACGGCCGCCGGGTCAACATCCCGAGCTACCAGGTCAAGGCCGGCGACGTGATCGAGGTGAAGGAAGCCTCCCGCCAGCTCGAGATCGTGGTCGTGGCTTCGCAGCTCGCCGAGCGCGACGTGCCGGACTACATCGAGGTCGATCATCACAAGATGACCGCCCGCGTCACCCGGATCCCGGGCCTCACCGAGGTGCCCTACCCCGTGCAGATGGAACCGAACCTCGTCATCGAGTTCTACTCGCGCTGATTTTTCGAGATCGTCTCGAAATCCGGAAGGGCCGCCCCTCAGGGCGGCCCTTTCTCGTTTCGGCCTATTGCTGCGGCACGCCGCTCGCCAGCAGGCGAGTCAGTTCAGCCGCCGGCTGTTCCCGCGAGAGGCCGACCGCCTGCCCGGACCAGAGCGGCGAGAACTCGCCCGAACCCGCCGCCTCAGCAGCCATGCGCAGGGGCTGGAGCGCCACCGCCGCGCCGGGAAAAGCCGGAGCGAGCGGGCTGACGGGTCCGAGCTCGCGCACGGCACGGGTGAGCAGGCCGCGGGCCGGGCGCCCGGTCAGCACGTTGGTGAGCGCCGTGTCCTCGTCGCGGGCCGCGGCCAGCGCCGCACGATAGGGCGCGGAAATGCCGGCCTCGGGACAGCGCAGATAGGCGGTGCCGACCTGCACGGCGCTGGCACCGAGGGCGAAGGCCGCCGCGACGCCGCGGGGATCACCGATGCCGCCCGCTGCGATCACCGGCACATCCACGGCGTCCACGATCTGCGGCACGAGGGCGATGGTGCCGATCTGCGAGGCGGCCGCGTCGGTGAGGAACATCCCGCGGTGACCGCCGGCCTCGGCGCCTTGCGCGATGACCGCATCGACCCCGCGCTCGGCGAGCCAGCGCGCCTCACGCACGGTGGTGGCCGAGGACAGGATCAGGCAGCCGGCGTCCCGCACCCGCCGCAGCAGCGGTTCCTCCGGCAGCCCGAAATGGAAACTGACGACGGCCGGGCGCAGGTCGCAGACGACATCCGCCATCGCCGCATCGAATGGCGCGCGGTTCGCCATCGTCACGGGCGCCGCCGGGTCGAGCCCGAGTTCTTCGTAGTACGGGACGAGGGCTGCGCGCCACGCCGCCTCCCGGGTCGGATCGGGCGCCGATGGCGTGTGGCAGAAGAAATTCAGATTGAACGGCGCGCCCGTCTCACGGCGGATCGCGGCGATCTCGCTGCGGATCTGTTCGGGTGTCAGCGCGGCGCAGGCGAGCGATCCCAGACCGCCGGCCGCACTGACCGCGGCCGCGAGCGGCGCCTTCGGGCCCACCATCGGCGCCTGGATGATCGGGACGCCGATCCCGAGCCGCCGCACGAACTCCCTCGTTCCCGTCATTGCGATCATCCCGATTCCGGTGGCGGCACGAATCATGAGGCCAAGGCCCGCAGCCGTCACGCCGCCGCCCCAACCTCGTCAACGCTCACGGCTCCGTCCGTGCCCGTCTCGGCGTGCCATCCAGTAGCGTGACCCATCCGCGGACAGGTCGCGCAGATCATCAGCGCTCTGCCCTGCGCCAGATCTCGATGAACGACAGCGCCTTCGCCCGCAGAGGCATGCGCTCGTCCGAGAGGGCATCGACGAAGTTCGCCAGACGCCGCGATTTCACGACCGTATAGGTCGTGAGCAGCAACACCCCTGCAAACACGACGATGACGGCGGCCAGCTTTTCGAGGCGTGTCGCGTGCGCGAAATCGAGCACGTTCATGCCCAGCACGGTTGCGGTGATCGCGCCCACCATGAAGCAGATCGTGACGACGGTGAGTTTGAGAAAGAACCGTGATTGCCGCCGCAGCGACTCGCTGTCGAGATAGGCCGACATCGCCCCCAGAGACTGCCGGAGGTCCTCGTAGAGACGCTCCGTGCCGAGCTTGCCCGTGAGCAGCGAGAAAATCTCGCTCGACTGCGTCTGGTTCGAGGCTTGGTGGAACCAGTAGCGGTGGTTGAAGCGCAGGAATCTCTCCATCGAAAGTCGCATATCCTGCGCGAAGCGCCCGACGCTGCGACGGTCGGTGATGTCGAGGGCATTCACCGAGACGGCCAGCCGATCGGCCATCATCAAGAGCGCGGCCTTGTGGAACCGGGCGATGAGAAACAGCTGGAAATAACGGTGCCGGAACTCGCCGAGCAGCCCGCGCTCGGGATCGACCGAGGCGGGGGAGACACCGGTTACCATCGTCAGACCCCACCCGCTGCAGGTCAGCCGCATGCCCGACGCGCCGCCGCGCCCCGGGTCATAGAACCGGTCGTGACAATACTCGTTCTCGAAATGCGCCAGATACGCGTCGGAATAGGGAAGCTCGTTCGCGTGCCCCGGCCCGGTATTGAGGCCGAGGCGGACATAGTCGGTGCGCGTGATCGTCGAGGGATCGGGCAGGGCGAGGAAGCCCATGCCGGGGATCCGGTAGTCCTCCAGGTGCCGGTAGCGGAGTGCCCCGGCGACCTCCGAGTGGTGGGGCACCATCGGTGCGAGCAGGAAATTCCAATGGGCCGCAACCTGGGCCGAGCGGTTGCGGCAGACGGCGGTGACGTAGCGGTCGCGATCCTCGAAGTCGGAGGCGGCGAGAACGACGCTGCCGGCTCCGAGCCATTCCATGCGCGTCAGGCAATGGAGCGGTCGCCCCTGATCGTCCCAGCCGGACGGAAAGGTGCGGCCGATGCGGAACATGAGATCCTGCGCGGTCGCGAGTGGGAGACGATCGGCCGCGAGCTCGACGCCGAGTAGGGCCACGTCCAGGTCGTGGAAAAAATATAGGTCGATGTGAACGACATCGAATTCGATCGTCGGCCCCTCCTCGCCGAGCGTGACGCGGGCGGCTTTCACGTCGTCGCGGCGCACGACATGGATCGGTGACACGCCGTAGCCCCGGCCGGCCTCGCGCTGATGCGCCTCGCCGTAGAGGAAATGCTGGACGTGCGTGAGGAACGAGACGAACTCGCGGTAATGGCGCTCCTGAAACAACCGGCCATCGCTCGGGAACTTGTCCTCGAGATGGTGCCAGGGCGGTCCGAGCTTCTGCCAATGGCAGGCCATCGGCTCTTTGCCGGTCGGTACGAGTTGCAGCGGCCAGAGCAGGATGTGGCGGAAGTGCTCCACGATCGGTTCCGACGACATCCGGCACCCCGCGTCGCAGCAGAATCGGCGTGCCTGCGCTTCACCCCTCGGTTTTTACGAGCGGTTTACGCCGCCGAATACAGTTTCTCCGGGCATGCCTGTGACAGAATGCAGGCTTTGAGCCTGATCGACCAAAGCAAGCCGTCTGGCGGTGCGAGAGCACACCGGCAGCCTGTTCGATGACAAGGGCCGGGGCCTGTCGGCTTCGACCGCGCCCGGCATCGATGTCGGCACGAGGCTGCCTTGCCGTCACCTCATCCGGCCAGGGATCGGCTCTTGCGGTGCGCTACGCCTTGGGAGCGGCCGGGTGTTCCGTCGCCTCGCTGGAGGCCGCGTTCGCACCCTCCTGTCGCACCCGCTTGCGGTACTGGGCGGTGCCGAAGGGGATCATCGCGAGATAGGCCACGCTCACCGCCGCCATCGCCTCGAACGGGAAGCTGATGAGGAGGCCGAAGCCGACCACGACCACGAGGAAGATCGGCACCACGAGGTCGCGCGGCACGCGCTTGCCCCAGGTCTTGCCCGAGAAGGTCGGCACGGTGGAGACGACGAGGAGCGCGATGGCGAGCACGTAGACGAGGATCACCGGCCTGCCCCAGGCACTGAAGTCGAGGCCGAGGAAGTGCAGGTAGAGCGGCAGCATGCCCGTGATCGCGCCGGCCGGCGCCGGCATGCCGACGAAGTAGTCCTTCTTCCACTCGGGGCGGTTGGGATCGTCGAGCATCGCGTTGAAGCGCGCGAGCCGCAGGCACATGGCGATGGCGAAGACCAGGGCCACGATCCAGCCGACCGATTTCAGGTTGTGCAGGGTGAAGCTGTAGAGGATCAGCGCCGGGGCGCAGCCGAAATTGACGAAGTCGGCGAGCGAGTCGAGTTCGGCGCCGAAGCGTGACGTGCCCTTGAGCAGGCGCGCCACGCGGCCGTCGATCCCGTCGAGGACGGCGGCGACGATCACCGCGATCACCGCCGGCTCGAACCGGCCCTCGAAGGCCAGCCGGATCGCGGTCAGCCCGAGGCAGAGCGCGAGCAGGGTGATCATGTTCGGCGCGATCATCCGGAACGGCACCGGCCGGAACCGGCGCGGCCGATCGTTCGGGTCCGGCGCGAAGGGCGGGAACAGATCGTCCATGTCGTCGCTCGACTCGTCTCTCGACGTGTCTTTCGGCTCGTCGCTTCTCGCCATGTCGCTCTTCTGCACAGAGATCAGATGCGGCGGAAGGCCCGCTCCGAGCCGCCGCCGAGATCGGCCAGCACGGTCTCGCCGGCCACCGCCTTCTGGCCGAGGCCGACGAGCACGCGGGTGCCGACCGGCAGGTAGACATCGACCCGCGAGCCGAAGCGGATGAGGCCGAAGCGCTCGCCGACTTGGCGGGACTCGCCGGCCGACACGAAACCGACGATGCGCCGGGCCACGAGGCCGGCGATCTGCACCACGCCGATGCGCACCGGCTGGCCGCGATGCGTCGTCTCCATGACGAGGCCGTTGCGCTCGTTGTCCTCGCTCGCCTTGTCGAGCTCGGCGTTGAGGAACAGGCCCGGGGTGTAGTGGATCTGCCCGATCTTGCCGGAGACCGGCACGCGGTTCACGTGGCAGTCGAACACGTTCATGAACACCGAGATCCGCAGCATCGGCTCGTGCGAGAGGTCGAGTTCGGCCGGCGGCAGCACGGTCGAGATCAGGTTCACGCGCCCGTCCGCGGGGGAGACGATGAGGCCGTCGCCGACCGGCACCACCCGCTCGGGATCGCGGAAGAAGTAGCAGACCCAGAGCGTCAGGATCAGGAAGATCCAGCCGAAGAACTGTGAGAAGTAGCCGAGCACCACGGTCAGCACGATGCCGATCAGGATGAAGGGGTAGCCCTCCTTGTGGATCGGCACGAGCGTCCGGCGGATCGTCTCGATGAGGTCGGTCATGGTCTCTTGAAGCTTTTCGCGCGGGGCGCTCCGCTGCCGGATGGCAGGGGCCTCGGCATCCGTCAACCGCCCGGTGGCGGACCCCCGGCCCGGGATGCCGCGGCAAGGCAGCCCGCGCCGAACAGGCGATAGGTGCGCCGTCCCTCCGCCTTGGCGGCGTAGAGGGCGGTATCCGCCAGCGCGAACGGGTCCTGCACGTCTCGGCACAGCGCCGCACCGACAGAGGCGCCGAGCCGGTAGCGCCGCCCGCCATGGTCGAACGGGCGACCGAGAACGTCGACGAGCCGTTCGGCGCAGGCCGCGGCCTCGGTCGCGTCGGCGTCGAGAATCACGGCGAACTCGTCGCCGCCGATGCGCGCCACGAGCTCGGCGCGCGGGCAGGTCAGGCTGATTCGCCGGGCGGCTTCGCGAAGGCAGCGGTCGCCGGCCGGATGCCCGTGGGTATCGTTGATCGCTTTGAAGTCGTCGAGGTCGATCAGGATCAACGCGCTCAGAGGGGCCCGCAGGCGGGCGTCGAAGCAGGCGCGGTTGGCAAGACCCGTCAGCGCATCGGTCTCGGCTTGGAGACGCATTTCCTCAAGTCGGCGGCGCTCCTCCGTGATATCCTGCTTCAGCCCGTAGAGCCGCATCGGCCGGCCGTTCCGACTCTCGACCGTGGCGGTGATGCGGATCCAGCGGTGCCCGCCACCGGCTGGCAAGAGTTCCGCATCGAGGCTGAACCCCCCTGCCTCCGCGATCGCCCGATCGCGCAAAGCCGTCAGCCGGCGCCGCGACGCGTCGGTATAGAGAGCGAGCGTTCCGGGTCGCCCGATCGCGAGGCCGCGGGGCAGGCCGAACAGGTCGTAGACGCCGTCGCTCCAGGTCAGCCGCTCGTCCGGCAGGCTGCAGGTCCATAATCCCATACCGGCGACCCGCAGGGCTGGTTCGAACGGTGCCTCGGCCCGCGTCAGGGCCGCCCGCTGCGCGCTGATGATCGCCGCCTGGATGCGCAACTGCATCCGCAGGCGCTCGAGTTCGGCGCTCTCGCCCGATCGCGCTCGCGGCAGATCGGGGTGCCTATCGTCGGTTGCGCGAATCGTGAGGCCTCGTGACGGTTGAGTGTACTGATATCTTTCGCAAATACGGCTTTCCGCAAGGTAAAGGCCGGGCCGGATCGCCCTGAAGGACCTCACAAAACGCCCGACCACCGATCGTCTGACCTCTGGGGACGGCGGCGCGTCGGGCGTTTCGTGAGCGACACTCAGGCAACCGGCTCCGAGCGCCGCGCCTCTTCCAGCAGCAGGCGCTCGTCCTCGGCCCGCTTGAGCGCCTCGCGGGCGGCATCCGCCTCGCGCTGGCGGTTCCAGAGCGCGGCATAGACGCCCCCGCGGGCGAGCAGTTCGGCGTGATTGCCTCGCTCGACCACGCGGCCCTTGTCCAGCACGAGAATCTCGTCGGCGTTGATGACCGTCGACAGGCGGTGCGCGATGACCAAGGTGGTGCGGCCCTGGCTGACTCGGTCGAGGGCCGTCTGGATCTCGCGCTCGGTGAACGAGTCGAGCGCCGAGGTGGCCTCGTCGAGCACGAGGATCGGCGGACCTTTGAGGATGGTGCGGGCGATCGCGACGCGCTGTTTCTCGCCGCCCGAGAGCTTGAGCCCGCGCTCGCCCACCGGCGTGTCGTAGCCCTCCGGCAGGCTCTCGACGAAGCGGTCGATCTGGGCGAGGCGGGCGGCCTCACGCACTTCGGCCTCGGTCGCGTCCCAGCGGCCGTAGCGGATGTTGTAGCCGATCGTGTCGTTGAACAGCACCGTGTCCTGCGGGACCATGCCGATCGCCGCGCGCAGCGAATCCTGGCGGACGGCGGTGATGTCCTGGCCGTCGATGGTGATGCGGCCCGCCCCCGGCTCGTAGAAGCGGAAGAGGAGGCGCGACAGCGTGGATTTGCCCGCCCCCGAGGGGCCGACGATGGCCACGGTCTTCCCGGCCGGCACCTCGAACGAGACCCCGCGCAGGATCGGCCGCTCCGGGATGTAGGCGAAGCGCACGTCCTCGAAGCGCACCGTGCCGGCCTCGACCTTCAGCGGGGGCGCGCCCGCGCGGTCGGCGATCTCCGGGTTGCGGTGGAGGATCAGGAACATGTCGTCGATGTCGATCAGGGCCTGTTTGATCTCGCGGTAGATCATGCCCATGAAGTTCAGGGGCATCGAGAGCTGAATCAGCATCGTGTTGACGAGCACGAAGCCGCCGATGGTGGTGTTGCCCGCCATGATGTCGCGGGCGGCCAGGAGCATCACCGCCGTCATGCCGAGGGTGAAGATCACCGCCTGGCCGGCATTGAGCACGGCGAGCGAGACGTAGGTTTGCGTCGAGGCCTTCTCGTAGCGCTTCATCGACGCGTCGTAGCGGTCGGTCTCGCGCGCTTCCGCGCCGAAATACTTCACCGTCTCGAAGTTCAGCAGTGAATCGACCGCCTTGGTGTTGGCTTCGGTGTCCGAGTTGTTCATTCGGCGGCGGATGCCGATGCGCCACTCGGTCGCCTTCCAGGTGAAGCCGAGATAGCTCGCGATCATCGCCGCCACGACCGCCGAGTAGAGCCAGTCGAACTCGTAGGCGAGGATGCCGAGCACGAGGACCAGCTCGACGATGGTCGGCACCAGCGTCAGCACCATCAGGCGCGACAATTCCTCGATGCCTGAGCGGCCGCGTTCCAGCACACGGGTGAGGCCGCCGGTCTTGCGCTCCAGGTGGAAGCGCAGGGACAGGCGATGCATGTGCTCGAAGGTCTGGAGCGCGAGCTTGCGCACGGCGTGCATCGCGACCTTGGCGAACAGCCCGTCGCGGACCTGCGTCAGCCCGGCCATGGCGATCCGCGACAGACCATAGAGGGCGATCAGGAGGAAGGGCGCCGACAGGAGCCCGGCCGGCACGGCAGCCGCGGCGGCCTCTCCGGTGCCGTCCTTGGAGCCGATCGCCGCGACCAGCGCGTCGGTGGCCCATTTGAAGGTGAAGGGCATCACCATCGTCGCCGCCTTGGCAACGAACAGGAGGCCGAAGGCGAGGAAGACCCGGCGCTGAAGATCGATGCGGCCGTGTGGCCAGAGATAGGGCCAGAGCCGGCGATAGGTCGTCAGGAGGCCAGGGCGTTCGAGGGGCGCGGACGCGCCCTCCCCCGCCGGCACGGGTGCATTTGCCATGATGAGGTTCGAAGAGATCTTTCGGCGCCAGGCGGCCGTCGCGAGGCGCATATAGGCGCTCGCACCGGATCGCGCATCCTGTTCGCGCCTCGGACCTCCGCGCGTTCCGTCAGGTCCGGCGGTCCGAGCCGCTTCTGGCGGACGGCGCGCTCGGCGTGGACTCGTTCTTCGGCAGCACGAACATCTGGCCGGGATAGATCCGGTTCGGGTCGCGGATCTGGTCTTGATTGGCGTCGTAGATCACGGTGTAGCGGTTGCCGCGGCCATAGATGCGCCGGCTGATCTGCCACAGGCTGTCACCGCGCGTGATCCGGGCGGTGGCGACTTCCGGCACGAACACAGAGCCCCCCTCGGTGCCGTCCGGACGGCGCGGCGAGAGCGCGGCGGCTTTGCCATCCGCACCCGGCGTCGGTGCCGATGCAGCCAGCGACGCGGTGCCGGACGCAGCCGGACGCTCCGGCCCGGTCCCCGCCGCGCTGCTTGCCTTGGGCGGGGGAGCCGTGGGGCTCGGCGCGGCCCCCACTTCCCCGGATTTGAGCTTCGGCGCAGGCGGCGCCGTCGCAGCAGGCTTGCCCGTCGCAGCCGCTGCCGTTTTCTCGGCCGGGCTGTTGTCGGCGTAGCGCGTCGGCGGCACGCTGTCGGGATAGGCGAAGGCGACTTCGGCGCGAGCCTTGACCTTGCCGCCCCCCGAATCGACGGAATCGACGCGGATGCGGTAGGCGCCCGGCTTCACCCCGCGCCCGATCGTGAACGCCACCCGCCCGTCGGCTCCGGATTGTCCCGAGGCGACCATGGTATCGTTGAGATAGAGGCGCAGGCTGCTCCACGCCGTCGTCTGGCCGGTGACGTGCAGGCGCCCGCCCTCCTGCGCATCCACGCTGACGATGCGAAGAGCGCCCGCCTCGGAGGCCGCCTTGCCGGCTTCTCGCGTTCCCTCGGCTGCTCTCGACTCGGGCCCGGCGCGGCCGGGCGTTTCGGCGGCAACCGTGGCCGGCGCCTTGCCGGAGGCGTCAGGCGCGCCGGGTTGAGACAGAACCCGCGTCGGCGCGTCCGGGGCCGTCAGGGCGATCAGCGGCTTGGTGTTGCGCGTCTCGGCCACCACGACGGTCACGCTCTCGCGCCCCGGCAGCGGCTTTCCGTCGGCGCCCGTGGCGCGCAGGGCGATGTCGCTCGAGCCCGGCGGCAGGTCCGGCGGCGTCAGGGCGAACTGCCCGGAGGCGTCGGCCTGAGCGCTGGCGAAGGGTTGTCCGTCGCGCAGCAGCTCGATGCGGCTATTCGGTGCTGCGCGCCCGGCGATCATGCTCGCTCCGTCGGGTTCGACGCGCACGATGTCGAAGGTCGGCGTGCCATCATCCGCGCGCGGCCTTGCATCGGCCGCGGTCGGCTCTCGCTGCCCGATCCCCTCTTGCCCGATCCCCTCTTGCGAGAGGGCTCCGAGGGCGGCATGAGAGGAGTCCGTCGAGGGCGCCTTACCCGCCCGGTCGCCGATCTGCGTCCCGGCCGAAGGCTTGTCCGGCGTGGCCGGTGTTTCGGCAGAAGGATTGACCGCCGCGTTGCGCTTGAGAAGCTCTCCGGTCCCGAACAACGCGACCACCATGGCGAAGCCGCCGAGCAGGCCCGCAATCGCGAGGACGATGCTTCGCCGAACCTCAGCCGTCATGGCCGTCTACTCCCGTACGCTACGGGCCGCCGCGGATGCGCACGATGTGCCGCCGCGTGTCGAAAACCCGTCTAAATCCGGTGACATATTAACGAACATGAGAAGAACACCAAAGCTCGAACACGGCCGCGCCGTCGTTTCCTCGGCAAACTCAGCAATCTGTTGCTTGGAGAATGGCCCGGCCGTGTCCCGCCGTCGCGATCGGGGAGGCGCGTGATGGTGCCGCTCACCTCCGTCTGCGTCTATTGCGGTTCCGGCTTCGGCGGCGATCCGGCCTTCGCCGACGCTGCCCAGCGGCTCGGCACGGCGCTGGCCCGTCAGGGGATCAAGCTCGTCTATGGTGGCGGCAATGTCGGCCTGATGGGCGCCGTCGCGAGTGCGACGCTCGAGGCGGGCGGCTACGTCACCGGCATCATCCCGGATTTCCTGAAGTCGCGCGAGCGGATGCTCGATGCGGTGCAGGAGACGATCGTCGTCCCCGACATGCACACCCGCAAGCGGCTGATGTTCGACCACGCCGACGCCTTCGTTGCCCTGCCCGGCGGCATCGGCACGCTGGAGGAACTGGTCGAGCAGCTCACCTGGGCCCAGCTCGGCCAGCACCGCAAGCCGATCCTGCTGCTCTCGGTGAATGGCTTCTGGGACCCGCTGATCACCCTGATCGACCACATGCGTGCCCACGGCTTCATCCGTGAGGGGCTCGATCTGAACTACCTCGTCGGCGAGGATCCCGACCTTGTCGTGGATACGCTGCGCGAGGTTTTGGCCCGGGTCGAGCCGGCGCCGATGGTGGATGAACTGATCGAGAAGCGCTTCTGATGGCAGCCACGATCGAGCCCGGCCAGACCATCGCCGGCGAGCACCAGGGCGAGCATTACGGGACGGTGCTGGCCCGCCTCTCGCGCAATGCCGCCGTCCAGCGGTACCTCGAAATCGGCGTTGCCTTCGGCGACATCTTTTCAGGCATCGCCTGCCGTCATGGCATCGCCGTCGATCCGGAGTTCCAGCTCAAGACCAACATCGCGGCCAACAAAGCCCGGGTCTCGCTGTTTCAGGTGATGAGCGATGTGTTCTTCGCGAACCTGAGCCTGCGCCGTCACGTCGGCGGCCGGATCGATCTCGCCTTCCTCGACGGCATGCACCTGTTCGAGTTCCTGCTGCGGGATTTCTTCAACACGGAGGCGATCTGCCGGCGGGATTCGATCATCGTGATGCACGACTGCCTGCCGGTGGCTGAGCCGATGGCCGACCGCGACCCGATGCAGGCCGGCATTCGCGGGCGCGGCACCCCGTTCGAGAACTGGTGGACCGGCGACGTCTGGAAGATCGTGCCGATCCTGAAGCGCTACCGGCCGGATCTCGACGTGATGCTCGTGGACGCCGCGCCCACGGGCCTCGTGATCGTCACCGGCCTCGATCCGTCCTCGCGCACGCTCAAGACGAACTACGACGCGATCATCGAGGAGTTCTCGCGGCTGCCCAACACGGCCGCCGAGATCGCGCAGGTCTATGCCGAGCACCCGATCGTGCCGACGACCGAGGCTTTGCGCCGCCTGAGCGGACGTTCCTACGCCCATCGTGGCGGTTGGTTGCAGCGGCTGAAGGGCTGATACGCAGCCGGGCCGCGCACCTTGCCCGGCCCTCACCCGCGGGTTCGGGCAACCCTTCAGCCCGCCACCGTCCAAGTGGTGGTGCCGTCCTTGTTGTCCTTCACGCTCACGCCCATGGCGGTGAGCGCGTCGCGCACCCGGTCGGAGGCCGCCCAGTCCTTCGCGGCGCGGGCTGCCTTGCGCTCGGCGATCAGCGCCGCGACCCGTGCCACGTCGATGCCGGCCGCGCCGACCCGCTCCGCCTCGCGCTGCGCCTGCGTGACGGCCAGGAAGCCCATCAGGCCCGCGCCGGCCTTGAGCGCCGATGCGTTGGTGCCGGCAAGGCGATGCAGTTCGCCGAGGGCCGCCGGCGTGTTCAGGTCGTCGCAGAGCGCCTCGACCACGCCGACGGGCGGCTCCGCGTCGGGCGCCGCTTCGCCGGCGGCCTCGTACCAGCGATCCAGCATCCGGCTCGATTCCTCCAGGCCGCGCAGGGTCCAGTCGATCGGCTGCCGGTAGTGGGTCTTGAGCATGTTGAGGCGCACGACTTCGCCCGGCCAGTCGTCCAGCACCTGGCGGATGGTGATGAAGTTGCCGAGCGACTTCGACATCTTCTCCCCCTCGACCTGCAGGAAGCCGTTGTGGAGCCAGACACGGGCCATCACGTCGGTGCCGAAGCAGCAGCGCGACTGGGCCACCTCGTTCTCGTGGTGGGGGAAGATCAGGTCGAGGCCGCCGGCATGGATGTCGAAGGTTTCGCCCAGATGCTTCCACGACATGGCCGAGCACTCGATGTGCCAGCCGGGCCGGCCGGCTCGGTCGATCCCGCAGGGTGAGGGCCAGGACGGTTCGCCCGCCTTCGAGGGCTTCCACAGCACGAAGTCGAGCGGCGAGCGCTTGTAGGGCGCGACCTCGACCCGGGCGCCCGATTCCATCTCGTCGAGCGGGCGCTTCGAGAGCGCGCCGTAATCGGGCATGGAAGGCACGTCGAACAGAACGTGTCCTTCCGCCACGTAGGCGTGGCCGGCTGCGACCAGTCCCTCGATCAGCCGGTGCATCTCGGCGATGTGGTCGGTCGCCCGCGGCTCGATGAACCGCGCCGGATCGCCCGCGCGGTTCACGTCGTCGGCCATGAGCACGCCGAGGTCGCGGATGTCGCGGTGGAACTGTGCCAGCGTGCCGTCGGTCAGTTCGCGGATGGTGATGCCGCGTTCGAGCGCGCGGGCGTTGATCTTGTCGTCCACGTCCGTGACGTTGCGGGCATAGGTGACGTGCGCCGGCCCGTAGAGGTGACGCAGCAGCCGGAACAGCAGGTCGAAGACGATGATCGGCCGCGCGTTGCCGATATGCGCCGCGTCGTACACCGTCGGCCCGCAGGCATACATCCGCACGTTCGTCGGATCGATCGGGACGAAGGCTGCCTTCTCGCGGGTCAGCGTGTTGTAGAGGCGCAACATCGGCGTCATCGACTGCGTTCCTGCCGGGCTTTCCCGGCCTCCCCTGCGGCCTGTGCCGCCCTCGTCGTTTGTCGTTGCGGCCCAGCATCTTCCGCTGGCCGTCACGCGCCGCCGGACGGCACCGCTGCCACAGTGTCGCCGGAGCCGCCGGCCGCCGCTGTTGCGCTGCCGCGACGGTCGCCGCGCCAGGGTTGGGCTACCGCAAAACGGTGATGAATTCGAGCGGGGCGGCGGATCTGCCCTCCCGCAACCGACCGAAGGCGGGCCGGCAAGGATTTGTTTACCGCGCCGTCCGAACACTCCGCACTCGAACGAACCCGTTCACAAGGTTTTCACCATGCGCCGCACGGTCGCCGCCCTCTTCGTCCTCGCCACCGCCGCCCTCCCGGCCATCGCTGGCAGTGAGCCCGCGCTTGCGCCCAAGCCTGTCGAGAAGACGTTCCTGATTCCGGCCGAAGACGGTTACGGCGTGGGCGAGTGCCTCAGCGGCGGCCCGAGCGAGTGCGGACAGGTCGTCGCCAACGCGTGGTGCGAGTCGCAGGGCTTTGCCAGCGCCGCCGATTACGGCGTCGCCGCGCAGGACGAGTATACCGGCGCCATCGGCGACGCTGCTCCGGTGAAGAGCGCGCCGCGCCCGCTGCGCATCACCTGCCAGGATTGATTCGGCGGACGCCCTACTTCACGAAATCCGCGCATTTCGGCGGCGGCTCGGTTCCCCAGGGAGCGAGCGGCACGGCCGAGGTGGAGTTCTTGGGCGAACCCTGAACCACCTTATCGGAATAGACCATATAGATCAGCGCGTTGCGCTTGACGTCGCAGCCGCGCACGATCTGCATCGACTTGAAGATCAGCGAGCGGCGCTCGCTGAACACCACCTCGCCCTGTTTCACCTTGTCCTTGAACTGGACCGGGCCGACCTGCCGGCAGGCCAGCGAGATGTCCGAGACGTCCTCCGCGAGCCCGAACGTGCCCTTGATGCCGCCCTTCTCGGGCTGGGTGTACCAGCAGGCGATGCCGGCCACGGCCGGATCGTCGATGCCGTAGACCACGAGCTTGTCGTTGGGGGTCAATGGGCGCCAGACCGTCGACTTGTCGAAGATCCGGTCGGGCTCTTGGGCCCGGGCCGGAGCGGACGCGGCGAGACAAGAGGCGACGAGGGCGGCGACGCCCCCGACGAGGCCAACCGCCGCCGAGCGGCCGCTCCCATTGGTGCCCGTGAGCCACATCATCGACGCAATCCCCTCAAAGCTTGGCCGCAGAGACATGGTGTCTCTGTCCCGAAAGGGCGAGGGGCTTTAACACATGTCGGTGATCGCTTGTGCCGCTTCGTGCGGCTCGGCATCCTCTCGCGTCCTTCCCCGCGACCTCCTGCTCGAGATTCCCAGCATCCGCACCATGCCGATGATCGGACCGCAGTTTCGCCGCGTGATCGGCGCCGCGCTCGCCGCGCTTGTCCTCGCTGGAGCGTGGCCGGCTGCGGCCGCGCCGGATGTCTGGGCCTGCCAGCGCTACCGCACGGAACTCGCCAACCTCAACGCCAGCGCCTCGACCGCGTCGGCGCTCCAGAGCGAGGTCGCGCGTCTCGAGTCCTACTATCGCAGCCTCAACTGCGAGGGCGGCAAGTTCCTGTTTTTCGATACGCGGCCGCCGCAATGCGGCGCCGTCGAAGCGCGGATCCGTTCGTTGAACGCCACCTATGGCGGTGGAGATGGCGAGGTCGTCGCCGCCCGCCGTCGGCAACTCGTCTCCGCCGTGTCGAACGCCTGCACCGGCCTGATCCCCGGCGAAGGACAGGAGGGCGTTTTCGGCGGCCAGACCGCCAGAGGGGGGCCGAAGGTCATCTGCGTAAAGACCTGCGACGGGTCCTACTTCCCGATGGGCAACCTGCCGGACGGGCGCGGCGGTGCCGATGAGATGTGCCAGGCGCTCTGCCCCGGCACGGAAGCGGTCGCCTACTCGATGCCGCATGGCGACGACGCCTTGAAGTACGCCGCCACGCTCAAGGGCAGCCGCGCCTACACGGCGCTGCCGACCGCCTTCAAGTTCCGTAAGAGCTTCACCGCCGACTGCTCCTGCAAGCAGGAGGGCCAGACCTGGGCGCAGTCGCTCGTGAAGGCCGAGAGCATGCTGGTGCGGCACAAGGGCGACATCTTCGTCACCCCGATGACGGCGGAGAAGCTCTCCCGCGCGCCCAAGGTGCGCCTGACCCTGGTCGGCCGAGCCGATCGGACCGCGGCAGGCCTCGCGGCCGACGCCGCCAACCGCGAGGGCGCCGTGGGGGCGGCCGAGACGGACGCCGCCGAGCAAGCTCAGCAGACCGGCTCGACCGGCGAGAGCCGCAGCGCCATCCGCGTCATCGTGCCGAGCCTCCTTCCGCCCCCGGACCTGACACCCATCCCCTGAGATCCACGCCGTCGGGCGCAAAGCCCGGTTTCGTCGCGCGAAGAGCCGCAGACGAAGCACCTGCCTCGACCGGTCGCCGTCGGATGTCGACGCGGAGCGATCGGGAACCAATCCGGCCGGACCGTGTTCGGAACCGCCGATTGTGTTTCTCGAGGCCGACTTCATGCGGATGACCCGCTCGCTGCTCCTTGCCGGCACCATGCTGCCCGCGCTCGTCCTGTCCGATCTGTCCGCAGCACGGTCTCTCGGCGATGGAGGGCGGATCGAACTGGCGCAGCGCGAGGATTCCGGCGAGGGACCGCGCGGTGGCGGACGCGGACCGGGTGGTCCGGGCGGACCCGCGGGTGCCGGCCCGGCGGAGCGTGGCGGCGTCGAGCGCGGTGGCCCGCCGGCAAGGGAGAGGCCGGACCGATCCGAGCGTCCGGAGCGGCCCGAACCGCGCCAAGCGCCCGCCGCCCGTGAGCGGCCCGAACCCGCGGAGCGGCCGGCGCGTCCCGAACGTCCGGCGGCGCAGGAGCGGCCCGAACGCCAGGAACGTCCAGAGCGTCCGGACCGGCCCGAACGCGCGACACCGCCCCCGCGTCCCGATCGCTCCGAAGAGCGGCCGGCCGCGCCCGCGTCCCGCGAGCGGATTCCGGACCGCGACGCACCCGCACGGCGCGAAGCGCCCGAGCGCGAGGCGCCGGTCCGGCGCGAAAGCCCGGAGCGGCCCGATCGTGATGGCCAGGACCGTCCGGGCCGTCCAGCCGGTCGCGAAGCCGATCGTCCCGACAGCGCTCCGAACCAGCGCCGGGCTCCGAACGCGCCGACGCCGCCCAATGCGGAACGCCCGAACCAGCCGACGCCGCCATCGGTCCCGAATCCGGCCCAGCCCAAAACCCCGCCGAGCGAGCGGCCCGGCGTTCCGGGCCGTCCGGCGGCGCCGAATGTGCAGCAGCCCACCCGACCGGATCAGCCGGCCGTACCCTCCGCGACGCAGCCCGACGGCGTGCGAGAGGCGCCCGGCGGTCGCACGCCGCCGAACCAGCAGCCGGGCGTCCCCGGCCGCCCGGTGGCGCCGAACCAGCAACCCGGTGTTCCCGGCCGCCCGGTTCAGCCTCCCGGTACGCCCCCCGAGGCTGCGCCCCCGACCCAGCCCGGCGCTGTCGCGCCCGGCCAGACGGCGCCGGCTCCCGGCGCGCAGCCGGACCTGCGCCAACCCGGCCAGCCCGGCGGTCGGCCGGATTCGCGCAGCCTCGATGACCGCCGTGACGGCGACCGACGCGACGAAAACCGTTTCGACGACCGCCGTGGCGACCGTCGTGACCGCTTCAACGTGCCCGGCACGCCGGCCTACGTCCCCGGTGGCTTCCGCGAGGACGATTATCGCGGCCGTGACTACGACACGATCCGCCGCGACCGCCGCGAGTACGATGTCGATGGCCGAACCTATTACCGGGAGCCCGGCCGCATCATCGTGCGCGACCGCGACACCACCTTCATCCGCCACGACGAGAACGAACGCTTCCGCACCATCTACGGCGACCGCGGCTATCGCAGCGAGCGGCGCGGCGGCGAGATCTACAGCTACGTCGACAGCCCGGCGGGTGGCCAGATCATCACTGTCGTGGACGATGACGGCCGGCTCCTGCGCCGTTCCCGCCGCTACCGCGACGGCCGCGAGGTGGTGATCATCAACAACGCCTATGGCGGCGCACCCCGGCCGATCTACGAGGACGTGGTGGAGCTGCCGCCGCCGGATATCCGCATCCCGCGCGACCGCTACGTGGTGGATTACGAGCAGGCCGACCCGCGCGCCGTCTACGAGGCGCTCTCCGCCCCGCCGGTGCAGAAGCTCGATCGGCGCTACACGCTCGATCAGGTGCGTTACAGCCCGCAGCTCCGTGCGCGGATGCCGTCGGTGGACATCAATACGATCACCTTCGACACCGGCTCCTTCACCGTCACACCCGATCAGGCCAAGCGCCTCTCGACCATTGCCGAGGCGATCAACCGGACGATCAAGGACAATCCGCAGGAGGTGTTCCTGATCGAGGGCTACACCGATGCGGTCGGTTCGGACATCGACAACCTCTCGCTCTCCGATCGCCGGGCGCAGTCGGTCGCCGCGGTGCTGACGCAGAACTTTCAGGTGCCGCCGGAGAACCTCACCACGCAGGGCTACGGCGAGCAGTACCTGAAGGTGAACACGCAGGAGGCCAACCGCGAGAACCGCCGCGTCACCGTCCGCCGCATCACGCCGCTGCTCCAGCAGCAGGCGGAAGGGCAACAACCCCCGGCGCCGCGTTAATCGAAGATCTTGACCCTCCCCCACCTGCGGCGCAGGTGGGAGAGGGTTACGCGAGCAACACGGGACGGCGATGGCGGACGACAGCGACCGGTTCATCGAGGCCGGGACGCCGACCTTTCGCCGGGCGACGCTCGCCCTGTTCGCGGCGGGTTTTTCCACCTTCGCGGTGCTCTACGGCGTCCAGCCGCTGATGCCGATCTTTCACGATACCTTTGCGGTCTCCCCGGCCGAGAGCAGCCTCGCGCTGTCGCTGCCCTGTGCCACGCTCGCGATCTCGCTGCTGATCGTCAGCCCGCTGTCCGAAGTGTGGGGGCGCAAGCGGGTGATGGCGGTCTCGCTGTTTGCCTCGGCCCTGCTCACCATCGGCGCCGTCCTGATGCCGAGCTGGCATGGATTCCTCGTGCTGCGGGCGCTCACCGGCATCGCCGCGAGCGGCCTGCCTGCCGTCGCCATGGCTTATCTCAGCGAGGAGATGCACGGCCGCGCCATCGGCCTGTCGATGGGGCTGCTCATCGGCGGCAACGCGCTCGGCGGCATGGTCGGGCGGTTGCTGGCGGGGGTGATCGCCGACCACGCCTCCTGGCGCTGGGGCCTCGGCATCATCGGGGTTCTGGCACTGTTCGCGGCTCTGGCCTTCCAGTTCGCCCTGCCGCCCTCGCGGCATTTCCTCGCCCACCGCATGCGCTGGCGCGAGGTGCCGGGCACTTTCACCCACCATTTCCGGGATGCGGGCCTGCCCTGGCTGTTCCTCGAACCATTCCTGCTGATGGGCGGATTCGTCTGCGTCTACAATTACATCGGCTTCCGCCTGCTCGAACCGCCTTTCTCGTTGAGCCAGACGGTGATCGGCCTGATCTTCGTCGTCTACCTCGCGGGCACGGCGAGTTCGGCCATCACCGGCCACGTCGCCGGGGTGCTCGGGCGGCGCAAGGTGCTGTGGCTGGCGATCCTGCTCGGGATCGGCGGCATCGCCCTGACGTTGGCGGACAACCTCGTCCTCATCATCGGTGGCATCGTCGTCGTCACGGTCAGCTTCTTCGGCGCACATTCGGTGGCGTCGAGCTGGGTCGGGCGCCGGGCCTCGAGCGACCGGGCGCAGGCCTCCGCGATCTATCTCTGCATGTACTATCTCGGCTCGTCCCTGCTCGGCACGGCGGGCGGCTGGTTCTTCCTGCATTACGGCTGGCCCGGCGTCGCGGGCTTTTTCGGCAGCCTCTACGTGGCGGCTTTGCTCGTCGCGCTTCGCCTGACGCGGCTGGCGCCGCTCCCGGCGACAGGCGGTTGATCCCGCGAGGCTGTGGCGATCCCGGTTGAAAGTCCGGCGTTGGGCTCGCTATCCTGGCGGCGGAGAGGGAGAGCCCGACATGGCTGCTATCAGCACCTGCCTCTGGTTCGGCAAGGACGCGGAAGCGGCCGTCCGCCTCTACGTTTCACTCGTGCCCGACTCGCAGATCGATCACATCCAGCACGCACCCGGCCCCTGGCCGGGCGGCGAGACCGGCGAGCCGATTCTGATCGCCTTTACCCTCGGCGGGCAGAGCTTCCAGGCGCTGAACGGCGGGACGCCCATCGATTACGGGACCGCCGCCTCCGTCTCGGTCTCGTGCCGGGATCAGGCCGAGGTCGACCGCCTGTGGTCGGTGCTCACCGCCGAGGGCGGCGCGGAGATCGCCTGCGGCTGGCTTCGCGACCGCTGGGGCGTGCCCTGGCAGATCGTGCCTGAGATACTGCCGCGCCTCCTCGCCGATCCCGATCCGAATCGGGCCGCCCGCGTCTTCACGGCCATGCAGGGAATGGTGAAGCTCGACGTCGCGGCTCTCGAACAGGCTGCGGCCGGGGCAGAGCAGACGCCATGAGCCAGCCGCTGAGCCACGACGCCCACACCGCGAGCCAGTTCGGCAG
Source organism: Methylorubrum sp. Q1 (assembly GCF_004683995.1). Taxonomy (NCBI): domain Bacteria; kingdom Pseudomonadati; phylum Pseudomonadota; class Alphaproteobacteria; order Hyphomicrobiales; family Methylobacteriaceae; genus Methylorubrum; species Methylorubrum sp. Q1. Next base: position 57,904 of record NZ_SRHQ01000009.1, read on the forward strand.
CCGCGCCGCCGATTACGTCGCGAGCGCCGTTCATGTCGCGGGCGAGGATCTTGCGGCTTTGGCGCGCTTCGCCGCCCTCCCCCATGCGGCCGTGCTCGATCTCGGCTGCGGCGGCGGCCACGTCACTTACGCGGTGGCGCCGCAAGTCCGCTCCGTTACCGCTCTCGACCTGTCGCAGGCCATGCTCGACGCGGTGGCGGGGGAAGCGCAGCGGCGCGGCTTGGCGAACGTCGCCACGCGGCAGGCCAGCGTCGAGGCGCTACCCTTTGCCGATGCGAGCTTCGACGGCGTGCTCTCGCGCTACAGCGCCCACCATTGGGGCGACGTGCCCACCGCCCTGCGGGAGGCGCACCGCGTGCTGGCGCCCGGGGGGCGCTTCGGCCTCGTCGATGTCGTGCATCCCGGGCCGCCCCTGCTCGATACCCATCTCCAGGCCTGGGAGCTGCTGCGCGACCCTTCGCATGTGCGCGATTACGGCGAGGCGGAGTGGCGCCGGATGCTGGCGGAGGCCGGCTTTGTGCCCGGCGCCGTCCGGCGCTGGCGCGTGCGCATGGAATTTTCGTCGTGGGTCGCCCGGATGGGCACGCCGGAAGCGAGCATCGCGGCGATCCGCGCGCTGCAGCAAGGCGCGCCCGAGCCGGTGCGATCCCATTTCGCGCTCGAAGACGATGGCAGCTTCACCCTGGACGTGATGATGATCGAAGCCGAGCCCGACGGTGTCCTAGACTAGGGTCAGGATTCACCCAGCTTCGCTATGCGAAGGGCTGCTCTCGACCCGAGCCGGCTATGCGGGCATGGGTCCGGGCATCTCGAAAGCGGGCATGTGCCGATCACCGTTCAGAAGTGGATCGGAGGTGGGAAGCATTCTTGCCGTTCGAGAAGCTGTGGTCAGGGCTGCGCTGCCGGGGGCGGTGCTTCTCCGGCACGTCTGGGGATTACATGGAAATGGGCATGGTCGATCTTCTGCCCTGCCACGACGCCCTTGTTCAGTCCGAAGTTGAACCCACCCACATTTGGGTCCTCTTCCAGGATCTGGGCGCGAACAGTGCGTGAAAGGGCGAACACTGCCGCTAGTTCCGCGTTCGTGAGATCGAGCCCATTGGGCTCATGTCTCTTCGGTAGAACCAATGTATGCAGCGGTCGAACTGGGCATTTATCTCGGATCGCGAACGCAAGCTCGTTCTCTGCGAGGATCTGAAGCGACACACGATCGCAGAAGATGCAGCCTGTCATTCAACGGGCTCCTAGTTCGATACGCCGCCAGTGGACGGTACGGCGTCATCGGCTACGCTGAATTCCCGTCCGTAGGGAGGCTGTCACGAATTCACCCTAAGCAGCCATTCCCATGCTCGACCGGATTGGGTTTCACCTTAGGCCGCCTCGCCGGCAAGCCGTCGCACGGCGCGGTCGCGCCCGATCAGCGGCAGCAGCGCCGCGAGGTCCGGCCCGTGGTCGAGGCCGGTGAGCGCGAGGCGCAGCGGCATGAAGAGGGCGCGGCCCTTGGCGCCGGTCTCCGCCTTCACCGCGTCGGTCCAGGCCTTCCACGTACCGGGGCCGAACGGCGCCTCCGGCAGCAGGCGGGCGGCCCTCGCGATGAAGTCGGGCTCGGCGATTACGGGCGTCACCAGCCCGTTCACCACCTGCCACCATGCGGCGGCGTCCGAGACGCGGCCGAGATTGGCCCGCACCGCGTGCCAGAACGGCTCGGCCGCCTCCGCGGGGATACCGAGGGCTGTGAGCCGCTCGTGCACCGCATCGAGCGGCATGTCGTGGACGAGGCGCGCGTTCATCCCGTCGAGTTCGGCCGGGTCGAACCGGGCCGGGGCGCGGGACAGGTGAGCGAGATCGACGAGACCAGCCAGTTCGTCGAGCGAGGCGATCGGGCGGACGGCCTCGGCCGAGCCGGTCAGCACCGCGAGCGAGCGCACGGCAGCGGGCTCGTAGCCGGCCTCGCGCAGCGAACGCAGCGACAGGTGGCCGAGGCGCTTCGATAGCCCCTCCCCGTCCGCCGTCGTCAGCAGGTTGTGGTGGCCGAAGGCGGGTATGGCGGCGGCGAGCGCTTCGAAGAGCTGCACCTGCACGCCGGTATTCGTCACGTGATCCTCGCCGCGGATCACGTGGGTCACGCCGACCTCCGCGTCGTCCACCACCGAGGGCAGCGTGTAGAGGTAGCTCCCGTCCGCGCGCACCAGCACGGGGTCGGAGAGCGAGGCGCAATCGACGTGGCTCTCGCCCCGCACGAGGTCGGTCCAGGCCACGACGCGGTGGTCGAGCTTGAACCGCCAATGCGGCTGCCGGCCCTCGGCCTCGAACCCAGCGCGCTCGGCCTCGGTCAGCGAGAGCGCCGCGCGGTCGTAGATCGGCGGTAGGCCGCGGCCGAGCTGGCGTTTGCGGCGGCGGTCCAGCTCCTCCGGTGTCTCGTAGCAGGGATAGAGCCGTCCGGCCGCCTTCAGCCGCTCGGCCGCCGTGTCGTAGAGGGCGGTGCGATCGCTCTGGCGGAAGAAAAGATCCGGCTCAATGCCGAGCCAGCCGAGATCCTCGGCCACGGCGGTGGCGAACGCTTCGGTCGAGCGCTCGCGGTCGGTGTCGTCGAGGCGCAGCAGGAAGCGTCCGCCCTGGCGGCGCGCGTACAGCGCGTTCAGCAGCGCGGGCCGAGCATTGCCGATATGCAGGAAGCCGGTCGGCGAGGGAGCGAAGCGGACGAGGGGGGAAGCGGCCATGAAGCCGCTCTATCCAATTTTTTTGGATATCGCACCGTCCACGCGCGGTTCCGGCGTCAGTTCTTCGGCTCCGCGCCGGGCTCGGTCCGGTCGGAACGACCGAAGATCCATTCGCGTGTTGCCTTGACCCAGGCCGGCTGGCCTTCGCGGCCGTCGCCGACCACCACCGTCGCGGTCATGCCCGCCACCAGGGTCACTTCCGGCGGAACGTGGTCGATGCGAATGCGCACCGGCACCCGCTGGGCGAGCCGCACCCAGGTATAGACCGGATCGACGTTCGGCAGCCCTTGCGTGCTCGTCGCGGCGTTGGCCGTCGAGATGCCGAGCGTCAGGCTCTCAACCGTGCCCTTCAGCGGGGCGCCGTAGCCCATCAGCGCCATCTCGGCGGGGGCGCCGACGCGGATATGCGCCATCTTGGTCTCTTCGAAATAGCCGTCGATCCAGAAGGAATCGGTGTCGATCACCCGCGCGTTGGCGGTGCCGGTCTGGGCGTAGTCGCCGACCCGCAGGAGCAGGTTGGTGACGCGCCCGTTCACGGTCGAGCGCACCTGCGTACGCTCGAGGTTCTTCTTCGCCTGCGAGAGCTGCGACTTGGCGGTCTCCAGCGCCGCCTCGGCGATCTTGGCGGTGCCCGCGAATTGCTGCTTCTCCTCGACCGAGGTCGAGATCGTCGAAAGCGCGGCACGCCGGGCCGATTGCGCCTGCTTGACCGAGAGGTCGGCCTCGCGGTTCTTGATCTCGGCCTCGGCCGAGACCACCGCCTCCTGATAGTCGAACGGGTCGATGACGTAGAGAACGTCGCCCTTCTTCACCTCCTGGTTGTCGGTGACCCTCAGCTCGACGATGGTGCCGGCCACCTGCGGGGCGATGTTGACCACCTGCACGCGGACCCGTCCGTCACGCGTCCAGGGCGCGGTCACGTAGAACTGCCAGACGATGGTGGCCGCCACCGCCGCGAAGGCGAGGACGAGGCCGGTCGCGGCCAGCCGCAGCAGACGGGCCCCTCGCCGGCGCCGCGCGACGGGGGGCGCCTCGGCCGGGCCTTGCGCCTTGCGCGGCTCGTCGGAATGCGTCGCGTCGGCCGCTCTATGATCCTGGTGCCGGCTCTCGCCCGGCCCGTCGTCGTCGCGTTTCACAGAAGCACCACCACGAGCGCGAGAAGGCAGACGTAGATTCCCGCTTCCGCCAGAGGCGGGTTGGCGACGAAGCGCCCGAACCGGATCCAGCGGAACACGACCCGGAGTGCCACCAAGAGCGCGAAGGCGATCAGCGCGTAGGCGACGAAGGGCGAAACCAGGATCCCGCCGATGGTGAGGTCGTGCTGCATGGAGGACGTCAGGAGCTGGGAAGGGAGAGGCGCCGGAAGAAGCGCCCGTGCCGCCGGATAACGCGCGAGGCCGTCGCGAGGTCTGTGACGGCACGCGCGAGCTGCAGGCGCACGGTGCGGTCCTGCACGCGCGCCTCGCCGATCAGTGCGCGCGCCGCCCGGTCGAGATCGTCCGAGCTGGCGCAGGCGAGCGCTTCGCGCGCCCGACCGATCAGCGGGGCGAGGCCGCGGACCTCGCTCAACGGGCGCAGTTGCGCGTGGGCCCGCGCCGCGGCGGCCTCCAACTGCGCCACGGCGAAGGCATGCTGCAGGCTCGCCCGGCGCACCGCGCCGCTGCCGGAATTCCAGGCCGAGAATTGGAACAGCCGGTCGGCATTGAGGCTGGTGCGCGTCGTGGCGTCGCCGCCCTCCCCCGCGAGCGCTTCGGCAAGGTCTTCACGGGCCTCTTCGAGGGCGAAGGCACGGTGCTGCGAGGCGGAGATCGGCAGGACGAGGCGGATCGTCAGGAACAGGATCACCGCCGCGAAGACGACCAGCAGCGCGTTCACGAGGAAGGTCTGCGGATCGTAGGATTGCGGGTTCTCCGGCGCCAGCAGCACCGGCGTGAACACGAGGGTGATGAAGCCGATGGTGAAGCTCGGCGGGTGCAGCGAGACGAGGCAGCCGAAGAAGACCGGCGGCGCCATGGCGATGGCGAGCAGGGGAAAGCCCTGGTTGCCGTTGAGCATCACGAACAGGATGGACCCGGCGCAGAGGGCGGCGAGCGGCATCCCGATCAGGACGCCTTGCGCGAACTTGCGCGGATCGGGCGTGACCGAGGACAGAGAGCAGGTCGCCGCGACCTGAACCAGGGCGAAGGAGGATTGCGGCAGCCCGAGCAGGATGAACAGCCCGGCCGCGAGGCCGAACGCGATCATCACGCGCAACGCCGCCCGCAGGGCGACCTGAAAGTCGCGATGGGTCGGCAACGCGATGTCGCGCAGGGGCTCATGGCCGTCCGAGAGGGCGCGCACCCCGTCCTCGGCGAAGGTCGCGGCGTTGACGACGTCCAGGGCGCGCTGGAGCGCCACGGTCTCGTCGAGGGTCGCACCGGCATCGCACATGCCGGCATCCACGAGGTCGCGCAGCCGCGCGCCGTCGCGGGCAAGCGCTTCGGGGCGCGTTCCGTCCCCCTCCGAGACCGCGCGCAGGGCGAGCGCCTGCGCGTCCCGCACCCGCTTGCCGGGTTCGGGGATGCGGCTCGTCGCGGCCGTGAGCGCCCGGCTCGCCGCGGCCAGGACGTAGAGCGCGGCGATGGCGCTGCGGGCCCCTGCGGCCCGATGCACGCCGTCGTCGAGTTCGCCCGCGATGGCACTGGCATCACCCCGCAGCGGCGCGATCTGCCGGATCAGGGCGGCGGTGCGCTCGGGGCCGGGATCGCCCTGCGTCAGGCTCTCGCGGGCAAAGGCCTTGGCCGCCGCATGGGCCGCGGCCAGGCGCGGAAGCAGGGCTTTCCACGTGCTCGGCGAGGCGAGCGCATCGTTGATGAAGGTGATCGCAACGATGCCGACGGCCATCGCCGCGACGCGGCCGATGGCGGCATCGAACACCGTCTGCGGTGCATCGATATGCGCGACCGCGATGATCGCCACCGTGTAGCCGGAGAGCATCGCCCCGTAGGCGCGGGTATCCTGCAGGAATTGTGAGACGAAGACGCAGAGACCGAGCCAGCAGGCGAAGCTGACGAGCAGGAGCACCCGGTCCTGCCCGAACAGGGCGATCAGCACGATGCCGACGATGCCGCCGACGACCGTGCCGAGGAAGCGGTAGCCCGCCTTCGACAGGGCTTGGCCGCGCTTAGGCTGGGCGAGGATGGCGACGCAGACCGCCGCCGACGAGGCGCTGTCGAGCTGGAGCCAGAACGCGGCATAGAGCGCCAGCATCATCGCCAGCCAGATCCGGATGGCGAAGGCCCAGGCGGCGGGTTGGGGCACCCAACGGTCGAGGGTGTCGATCAGGCGCTCGCCGAGGCCGGCGCCGCCGGTCCGCTGCGCCGCCCCGCTCACCGCATCGTCTCGAGGCCGGACGCCAACTCTTGCCGCCGATCCCGGGCTTGGCGCGCGACCCGCATCTGCCACAGGCACAGCAACGGCGTGACGACGAGTTCGAGGGCGAGCGCCGCGAGCATGGTCAGCGACGGCACGCCGGTCAGCGAAAGCCCGAGCAGTCGCGCCAGCCCGCCGAGGACCACGACGAGGGTGAGGAAGCGGAACAGCCGCGACTTGTCCTCGATTCCCGGCACGCAGGTGAAGAACAGGATGCCGATCCCGGTCAGCAGGCCCGACAGATAGCGGAAATGGCTGTCGGCCGAGATGTTGACCGGCGTACCGCCGCCGATGCCGTCGATGCCGAACAGCACGCCGTAGAGGCCCGCCAGAACGGGGACGATGGCGGCGACCGCCACCGTGCGCTGCAGGATGCGGCGTTCACGCTCCATATCGGTGAGGCTTTCGTCTTCGCTTTCATGCGCTCCCGCGCGGAGCCGGCATCCGCTTCGGCGCGGGAGCCCGTCGGACCAGATCGGCGGGGCAACACGCTCGCCGCATTTGGGTTCATCCGGCGCCGGTTCGATCGTCGGCGCGGGTGATCCCCGCCCCCGTCAGGCCTTCTGTTCCTTCAGGCGCTTGACGCACTTGCTGTAATATTGCGGCCATTTCGGTCCCTGGGCCGCCTTCTCGGTGGCGGAGAGCGCGCGCCACTCGGCGCCGCACTTCTTCTGCCGCTCGCGCGCGGCGGATTGAGCTACGCTCGGCTCCTTCGCGGTCTGCTCCTTCGTCGTCTCCCTGGCGCTCGGCGCGTTCCAGGCTTCCCTGGCCGTCGCGGCTTGGGCCAGGAGGAGCGGCGCGGCCATCAGGGCGGCGGCGAGGAGACGAGAGAGCATCGGGCGACTCCGGTGGGTTGGATTCGGCGGCTTGGCCGTCCACGCCGCATCACAGCCGCATCGGGGCCCAAAGAGCAAGCGTCCTCTACAACTTGCGCACGATTGCCCTGGTCACGCGCGGGCCTCAATCGCCGGCGCCGGCCTCCGCGGATCGTCTCGGTCCCCTGGGCTTCCGCTCCGCTCGAGGGGCGTCCAGAACAGAGGTTCCGGAAAGACCCCGCTGCGCGCGGCGCTCTTCGCGCCGCAAAGCCGCCATGCGGCTTCGAGCAATGGCCTTCCCCGGAACTTGGCCTTCGGCTTGAGCCGCCGGGCCGTTCCGCGCTACCTCGTGAACCGAGGATGGGCGCGGGCCCGCTTTTCCGGGATGCCAGCATGGCGGTCACGACGGCGCAGCCGATCGAACTCTACACCTGGAGCACGCCGAACGGGTGGAAGATCCCGATCATGCTCGAAGAGTGCGGGCTGCCGTACCGGGTCGTGCCGGTGAACATCGGCAAGGGCGAGCAGATGGCGCCCGACTTTCTCAGCATCTCCCCCAACAATAAGATCCCGGCCATCGTCGATCCCGACGGACCGGGCGGCACGCCGATCTCGGTGTTCGAGTCGGGCGCGATCCTGCAATATCTCGGACGCAAGACCGGCTGCCTCTATCCGAGCGACGAGCGCGCCCGCACCGCGGTGGACGAGTGGCTGTTCTGGCAAGTCGGCGGCCTCGGACCCATGCTGGGGCAGGCCCATCATTTCCGCATCTACGCGCAGGAGAAGATCCCCTACGCCATCGATCGGTTCACGGAGGAAGCCAAACGCCTCTACGGCGTCCTTGACCGGCGGCTTGCCGACCATGAATATCTCGCCGACGCGTACTCGATCGCCGACATCGCCGCGCTGACCTGGGCGAAGTTCCACGGCAAGCAGGGCATCGCGATCGAGGCGTTGCCGAACGTCCGCCGCTGGCTCGACGCACTGCTCGCCCGGCCGGCGGTGCAGCGCGGCCTCAACGCGATCTGACGCGGGGCCATCCGATAGGTCGGAAGCTCGACGTGCAAGGCGTGTTTGTCCGCGGGCCGGCACACCTGCCGGGGAGCTTCAGGCCGGCCCGCGGGCCCGTCCCGGCGCCGAGGGTAGAGGCGAGGACAGGCTCCCCAGTCTCGCCGACGATTGATGCTGCTTTGTGTCCGCCGGCGGCAGCGGTCCCCCGCGATGGGGGCGCCTGCCGCTTCGTGCGGTGTCCTCGTCGATGCGCTGAGGTGTCGGCTCCACCGGGACATGCGCGGCGTCGGAAACCGACCTCGGAGAGGCGCAATTCGCGGTCGCATCGGATCCGGCGCTGATGTCTCGCCCGATGCGGACGGCTCTCTCGCATCGCCGCTCGTAAGCCGTTGCCGACAAAAGATTTTACTCATCAAGCATTCATCGGCACAAGAATCGGAAGGCTTGGCGGCAAATTCCCGCTTGACGGCCTGCCAATACGGACGCAGTCTACATTCGTGCTTCGCACTCGGAAGCACATCGGCCATTAACCGCGTGATCTTCGCGTGGTTTGTTGGCGAAAGCTGGAGGAGACAAGGATGACTCCACCGCAGCATGAAGCCGCAACGATAGTCTGAGAACCCGTTCGGTCTCGGACTGAGTGGCCCGCCACGAACACCGGACGGAAGCGGATCCTTAGGGGCGCAGAAGCGGCCGACACGGCACGACTTCGAACACGCATCAGCCCCACCTGCGGACCGCTTCCGCCGCGGTTTCTATTGTCAGTGCGAAGGTTTTCACCGTGCCAGCCGTCGAGGCTCGCGCGGATTTCAGTACGGACCGTGCCGTTGAAGGCAAGCCTCTGACCGCGCTCTGTGCGCTTCCGGCCGGCTTACTTGCCCGACAACAGCGGCGACCAGGTCGGGTCCGAGGCGAAGGACGGGGTCGGCACCGGCTGCTCCACCTTGCCGGTGATGTCGACCATGTAGAGCTTGCCGCCGCCCTGCCCGCCGGGATCGCGGAAGAACATCACGTACTGGCCGTTCGGCGCGAAGGTCGGGCTCTCGTTGTGAAAGCCCTCGGTCAGCACCCGCTCGCCCGAGCCGTCGGGCTTCATCACGCAGATGGCAAAGCCGCCCTTGCGTTGCCGGGTGAAGGCGATGAGGTCACCGCGGGGCGACCAAGCCGGCTGCGAGGCCGATCCCTCGCCGAAGGAGAGCCGGCGCGGGTTCGAGCCGTCGGCCCCCATCACGTAGATCTGCTGCGAACCGCCGCGGTCGGATTCGAACACGATCTGGCTGCCGTCCGGCGCGTAGCTCGGCGAGGTGTCGATCGCCAGCCCCTGCGTCACCGGCGTCTGCGCCTTCGAGGCGATGTCGACGGTGACGATGTCGGCGTTGCCGCCCTGCTGCACGCTCATCACGAGGCGGCGCCCGTCCGGCGAGAAGCGCGGGCTCGCGCTCATCGACGCGAAGTTGCCGACCGTTTGACGCTTGCCGGTTTCCAGATCGATCATCTGGACCTTGGGCTGCTGGCCCGGCGCCTGGGTCATGAAGGCGATGTCCTGCCCCGCCGGCGAGTAGCGCGGCGCCACCACCGAGACGTCGCCGCCGCCTGTGAGCGCGCGGACATTGGCGCCGTCCTGATCCATCACCATCAGGCGCTTGCGACGGTTCTCCTTCGGGCCGGACTCATCGACAAAGGCGACGCGGCTGTCGAACCACGGCCCGAGGCCGGTGACCTTGGTGTAGACCGCATCCGACACGAGATGCCCGGTGCGGCGCGCGTTGGCGACGTCGGTGCCGTATTGCTGGCCTGTGATCTGCTGGCCCGAGGCGACATCCCACAGGCGGAAGGCGACGGTGAGCCGGCCCGAGGCGTCGCGCCCGACCCGTCCGGTCACCAGCGCCTGAACGCCCGCGCCCTTCCACGCCTCGAAGTTCGGTGCCGCGTCGAAGCTCGGGTTCTCGGGGAAGCGCCCCTTCTCCAGCGGCGTGAAGTAGCCGGAGCGGCGCAGGTTGTTCGTGATGACGCTGGCCACCAGCGTGCCGAGGCTGGCGTCGCCCGCGAAGTCGGCGACGGCGATCGGCATCGGCTGGAAGGCGCCGCTGCCGATGCGGAGCTGCAGCTGCGCCCGTGCCGGAGTCGCGGCGGGCAGCGCCAGGGCGAGGACGCCGAGCGCGGCCGTGAGCGCCGGCAGGAGGGTGCGCCGGGTGAAGGCTGTTCCAGGCATGGGACAAGTCCAGGTCGTTCGGGGAATGCGAGAAAGAAAGGCCGATGACGCGGTGGATCGGCGGGTCGAGCCGGCGGATCACACGGGCGAGAACTCGAACTCGGCGTTGATGGCCTTCCAGTCGTTGTAATACGGCGCGTACTGGGCCGGAATCTTGAAGGGCGCGCAGCGCCGCACCGCCCGCAGCGCCGCCTGGGCGATCGACTGATCGACCGAGTTGTTGCCCGCGCGCATGACCCTAGGCTCGGTGGTGAGCGATCCGTCCGGGTTGAGGCGGATGTCGAGCATCGGCAGCACCACGCCCTGCGTCGCGCCGGGCGGCGCCGAGTAGCAGCGCTCGATCTGCTGTTGCAGCATGCCGACGAGGGCGCCGCGCAAGGATGGCGAGAGGCGCTGGGCGGTGCCGGAGGCCGTGCCGAGCGAGGCCGTGCGTTGCACTTCGCGGCCGGTCGAGCCGGTCGATTGCGAGGCGGCGCGGGTCTGCATCTCGCGGCTGTCGCCGGGGCTGGTCCTGTTGGCGAGTTCCGCCTGCTGGCGCGCCTTGGCCTCGGCATCGGCCTTCGCCTTGGCGTCGGCCCTCGCCTTGGCCTTGGCTTTCGCGGCGGCTTCGGCTTTTGCCCTCGCTTCGGCATCCGCCTTGGCCTTGGCTTCGGCGACCTGCTTGCGGTGCTCGGCCTCCGCCTCGGCTTTTGCGGCCGCTTCGGCCTTGGCCTTCGCTTCAGCCTTGGCTTCGGCTTCGGCCTTAGCCTCCGCTTTCGCCCTGGCGTCGGCCTTCGCCTTGGCCTCGGCGCGCGCCTTTGCCTTCGCCTCAGCGGCCTTGGCCGCGGCTTCGGCCTCGGCCTCGGCCTGTTCGCGCTCGACCAGCTTCTGTAATTCTTCGCGCTTCTCGGCCTCCGCCTTCGCGGCGGCGGCCTTCGCTTCGGCCGCCTCGGCCGCCGCGGCCTTCGCCGCTTCGGCCTTTGCGGCGGCCTCCGCCTTCGCTTTGACCTCGGCCTTGGCCTTCGCCTCGGCGGCCTTGGCCGCGGCCGCCTTTTCGGCTTCGGCCTTGGCGGCTTCCGCCTTGGCCGCGGCGGCCTCCGCCTCTTCCTTCACCGGGTCGGCGGTGTCGGCGCGCAGCGGCATCGCATCGACGGCGGCGAGCCGGGTGTCGGCGGTGCGGGTGGGCGCGGCCGGCGCGTCGGTCTTGGCGTTCTCGGGCTCGCGCTGCTCGTGCTTCTCCGCCACGCGATCGGCGCGATTCGGGTTGTTCTCGGGCTTTTCCGCGTTGAGTTCGCCACGGGTCAATTCGGAGAATTGCTGCTCGGTCAGCACTTCGACCGGCACGCCCTCCTGCCCTTCCGGCAGGACCGGCGCGGCGATGGTGAACAGGGCGGCGCCCAGCACGGCAGCATGGACCGCGGCCGAGATCCAGACGCCGGGTTCGCGCTTTCGGAATGACTCGGTGAGTGAATGGGGCCAGCGCAGAGCCACGGTGCCTTGCTCCGCTAATTCGATTCCGGCTCGGTGACGAGGGCGACCTTCTTGAAGCCGCCGCCGGTCACGATCGCCATCACCTGGGCCACGCGCCCGTAATCGACGCGCTTGTCGCCGCGCACGAACACCCGCTCCTCGGTGCCGGTCTTGGAGGTCTGCATGAGCTGGGGCACGATGTCGTCGTCCTTCAGCTCGATCTCACCGAGATAGACCTCGCCCGTGCGACGGATAGAGATCGTGATCGGCTTGACGTCGGAGTTGAGCGGGCTCGCCTTCGATTGCGGCAGGTCGAGGGGCACGCCGACCGTCATCATCGGTGCCGCGACCATGAAGACGATCAGCAGGACCAGCACGACGTCGATGAACGGCGTCATGTTGATTTCGTTGATGGCGCCGTGCCCGCGCCGTCCGCGGCGGCGGCGCTTGCCGCCGCCCTGTGCCGCGCCGTGCGTCATGCCCATCGATTAGCTCCCGCTTTCGATCTGCTTCGGACGCTCAGGCGGCGACCGAGAGGCGCTCGTCGATCTGCCGCGACAGGATCGCCGAGAACTCGTCGGCGAAGCCTTCGAGCCGCGACTGCGACTTCGCCACCGTGGCCTGAAGCTTGTTGTAGGCGAGCACCGCGGGAATCGCCGCGAACAGGCCGATGGCGGTGGCGAACAGGGCCTCGGCGATGCCGGGCGCCACCACGGCGAGCGAGGTGTTCTTCGAGGCCGCGATCGAGGTGAAGGCGGTCATGATGCCCCAGACCGTGCCGAACAGGCCGATATAGGGGCCGGCCGAACCGATCGAGGCGAGGAACAGCAGGCGGGAATCGAGCCGCTCGACCTCGCGCTGGATCGTCACGTCGAGCACCTTGTCGATGCGCTGCGACAGCGAGTGGATCTGCCGGCCCGAGCCTTCGAAGGAGCGCTTCCACTCCCGCATGGCGGCGACGAACAGCGCACCGAGGCCGGTGGGCTGGCGGTCGTTGAAGGAGCGGTAGAGTTCCTCCAGCGAGCGGCCGGACCAGAACGCCTCCTCGAAGGCGTCCATCTCGGCTTCCGTGCGGCGGAACAGCAGCGTCTTGTCGACGATGATCGACCAGCACCAGATCGAGGCGCCGAGCAGGCCCACCATCACGAGCTTGACGACGAAGTGCGCCTGCCAGAACAGGCCGAACAGGCTCATGTCTGCGACGGGCGCGGCCTGCATGGCATCGGCTGGAGTCATCGAACGATCCTCGCGTCGTCAGGGCCGCGCCGAGGCGCACCGGACTGCCGACTGATCCTTTGAGCGATAGACTTTGAGATCACTCGGGAATCTGTCGAAAGTAAGGGTCGGACGCGATACCGGCTCCGCCCGTGCCGCGGCGCAGCGCACGTCGTCCCACACCGGAGTCTAAGGCCGCGTCAGGGTTAAGAAACCGTTACGTTTGGTCCCGCACTATCCTCCATCAATCTTCCGTCAATGGGTTGATCAACGGCGAGCGATATAATCTGCAATTTTTGAAAGAGCGGGAATTCAGTTTCGGTCCACGGGTTCATCCGCGTCCTCGATGCTCATTATTGAAACATACTTAAAAAATCGTTGTCGTTTACCAATAATAAGCGAACATAGGTTAGGGTCCATCAAATCGAGGCGGGCTTCTGAAGCCCTGGGATGAATGTGGGCTTTTGATGATCCTCCCAAGAAGATTCTTCCCGGCGGCCGGTCCGGCGCAGCAGGGTTCGGAGAAGCCGGGCCGGCTTTCCGTCGATTTCGCGGCTGTCTTGAACGAGCTTCCGGTCAACGTGCTCGTCCTGCATCCCACCGATGCGACGATCACCTTCGCCAATCAGCGCAGCGTCGAGACCCTTCACAGCCTGCGCGCGCATTTGCCGGCCTCGGTGAACCCGGATGCCATGGTCGGGCTCACCATGGATGTGTTCCATAAGAACCCGGCCCATCAGCGCAGTATCGTCGCCGACCCGGCCCGCCTGCCCTGGCGCACCAAGATCCGGCTCGGACCGAAGACGCTCGATCTCCACGTCTCCCCGGTCCGCGACGCGGACGGCCACTACGTCGCCGCCGTCCTGTCCTGGGCCGACGTGACCCCCTTCACGGATTCGATTGCCAGCTTCGATGCCTCCGTCCGCGCTGCGCTCGGAGAGGCCGCCGAGGCCACGAGCGCGATGCGCGGGGCGGCCGAGCGCGTCCTCTCCGCCACCGATGCCACCGCCCATGCGGCCGACAGCGCCGCCACCGGCGCGACCGACACGACGGTGAACGTCCAATCCGTCGCCGCCGCCGTCGAGGAACTGACGGCCTCGAACGGCGAGATCACCCGGCAGGTCAACCGCTCCAGCGCGGCGACCGGACAGGCCGTGACCGAGGCCGGCGCGGCCATGGAGAGCGTCAAGGCGCTCTCCGAAACGTCGCAACGCATCGGCGAGGTCGTCGGTCTGATCAGCTCGATCGCCAGCCAGACCAACCTTCCCGCTCTCAACGCCACCATCGAGGCGGCTCGGGCCGGCGAGGCGGGCCGCGGCTTCGCCGTGGTGGCAACCGAGGTCAAGGTGCTCGCCGGGCAGACGGCGAAGGCCACCGGCGAGATCGCCCAGCAGATCGGGCTGATCCAGGCGGCGACCTCGCAGACCGTCGCGGCCATCGAGCGGATCTCGGGCGTGATCCGCGGCCTGGACGAGGGCGCCACCACCATCGCGGCGGCGGTCGAGGAACAATCGGCCACGGCGGGCGAGATCAGCCGGAGCGCCCGCGAGGCGGCGGAGCGGACGTCTCTCGTCGGGGGCAGCATCGCCCAGGTCGCCACGACGGCCGAGACCTCGGCCGGCTCGGCCCGCTCGGTCCTCTCCGCGACGACGATCCTCGACCAGCAGATGGAGCAGGTGACGCGGGCGGTTCAGGATTTCCTGGTCGAGGTCAGACGGATCTGAGACCAGCCGGCGTCAGGGCGCGGCGTAGTCCGTCCGGCAGGCGGATCGCGCGCCCGTTCCTGACGCAGGCGACCACGACGTCGGCGCGCACCAGCACCTCGCCCCCGCGACGGACCTCCTGGGCGAGGTGCATCGAGGCGCCGCGCAACGCGCTCGACCGGGTGTGAACCTCGATCCAATCGTCCATGCGGGCGGGCTTGAGGAAATCGAGGGTCATCTTCCGCACCACGAAGACGAGCCCCGTGCCCTCCGCGTGCATCTCGGACTGGTCGCCCGCGAGCGCACGGAGAAGTTCGGTGCGGCCCCGCTCCATGAAGCGCAGGTAGCTCGCGTGATAGACGAAGCCCGAGAAGTCGGTGTCTTCGTAGTAGATGCGCAGCGGAAGGCGGTGCGCCTCGGCGCCTGGGGTCGGATCCATGGACGTCCGGGTTCGTGGGGATCCCGTCATTTAGCGGGTCTCGTCATGGGTGGCGAGAGGTCGGGCTGCGCCCTTGCCCGCGGGCCGGCGCGACATCGGCAACGGTGCCTCGAACGGCAAGAGTGCCTCGAACGGCAAGAGCCGCCCCTTTCGAGGGCGGCCCTGTCAAGCAGGCGGGTTCGCGTCGATCAGCCGCCGATGCGGTTCGCGAGGGTGGCCGAATGGGCGTGCTCGTCGGCGATGTAGGGCAGCGCCTCGTTGGCGAAGGTGCGGCCGGCGGCACTGTCGCCGTTGCGGGCGTAGCTCCCGTAGAGCGCGAGGGTGCGGGCATCCGAGCGCGCCTGCCCGCTGACATAGGCCCGGTCGAACTCGCGGGCCGAACGGGCCGAGCGCAGGCGCTCCAGGCGCTGCTGGCCATTCGGGCCGAGGGCGACGCGACGGCCGGGCTCTCCCGGACTGTTGTCGATCAGGCCGACGCCGCCGAGCACGCCACCGACGATGCCGGTGCCGATATTGGCAGCCAGCGTCACCGGGGCCAGCACCACGCCGATCGGGTTGTCGAGACGGGTCGGGATACCCTGCTGGTCGGAGACGACGCGCCCGCTGGCGGTCAGCGACGTGCCCTCGGGCAGCAAGGCCCGGGTGGTGGCCTGACGCTCGACCAGAATCCGGTTGGCGTAGTTGCGCACATGCGGATTGCGGGACCGCTCCAGGGCGATCCGGCTGGCTTCGATGCTGGTGGCATCCGAGCGCAGAGCCTCGGCGCGGAAGTCGCGGGTATCGGTTCCGGCGCGCCCGATCGGTGCGTCGCTGCCGATGCGCAGCGGCAGGGCGTCCTGAGCCAGGGCGGGCGTGGCGAGGGCAGCGACGGACAGGCCGAGGGCGGCCAGGACGGTCGTCTTCATGGCGGAGGGTTCCTTGAAGGTCGTGCTGGAATCGTTCGTTGGGCCGGCGCTCCTAAAGAGCGTGGTCGGGCCCTCAACTTGTGCGATGCACGCCTGTTCCGCATGCCGCCGGCGCCGCCTTCGACGGCCGTAGATGCGCCGGATTGCCGCTGGAAGAACCCATAGGGTTCGAATAATTCGTTTTTTGACAATGGCTTGTTGTCAATTTGCGTCGCGCTGACGGTTACAGACCCAGTCTGAAATGATTAAAATATGCCGATGTTTTCGTCGATTATGACGCACATGATATGTATCCCATGCATGTCTCATCGCTTGGTGTCATCGGCATCAAGCTCGACCACGACGATCTCCGGTGGCACGCCGAAACGCACCGGCGCGATGCTCGTGCCGAGCCCGCCGGAGGTGATGAGATCCGCCTGCTCGCGGACATGGCCATAGGCGTAGCGGTTGCCGTAGCGGGAGGGGACGACGGGAGAGCGGCCGAACAGGCGCACCTGTCCGCCATGGGTATGGCCCGAGAGCGTGAGCGCGATGCGCGGCGGCACCTGCGGAAAGATATCGGGCTCGTGTGCCAGCAGGATCGCGGGGGCGCCATCGGGGATCTTCGCCAGCGTGCCGGTGAGGTCGTCGAGGCCGATGCGCGGATGACCGTGGCGCCTGCGACCCGGCAGGAGCGCGAGCTGATCGGCGAGGCCGGCGAGCCAGACCGTGTGACCTTCGACCGAGAGCGGCAGCGCGTCGTTCTCCAGCACGGGGATGCCGACGCGCCGAAGCGCCTCGCCCGCGATCGTCGGGCCGGCGCCACGAGCCTGCGCCGTCCTGTCCTCCCACCAATCGTGATTGCCGAGGATGGCGTAGGTGCCGAGCGGCGCGGCGAGTCGTCCGAGTACGGGCGCCCATTCGGCGGCGTCCACGTAGCGCGTGACGACCCGCATGCCGGAGACGTAATCGCCGAGCAGCACGATCACGTCGCCCTGAAGAGCGTTGGCCGCCGCGACGATGCCGGCGATGCGCGCGGTCGACATCCAGGGCTCGCAGGCATGGATGTCGGCCAGCGCGACGATCCGCAGGGTCAGGCCCTCCGGCCAGGGGCCGATCGGCTTCAGGCGGTAGCGCGTCACCGCGAGCCGCATCGGCTCGACGCCGACCGCATAGGCGCCCGTCCCCGCCCCGGTCAGCGCCGTCGCGCCGAGCCCGATCAGCACCGTCCGGCGCGTGACGGAGACGGGGCTGCGGCCCTCACGCATCCGGGTCGTCGCTTCCGCCGAACAGGCCGAACTGCGAGCCGGGGTCGCGCCGGGGTTCGGCAAAGCCCATGTGCCGGAAGGCGTGCGGCGTCAGCACCCGCCCGCGCGGGGTGCGCTGCACGAAGCCCTTCTGGATCAGGTAGGGCTCGATGATGTCCTCGATCGCGTCGCGCGGCTCGGACAAGGCCGCGGCGATGGTCTCGATCCCGACCGGGCCGCCGCCGAACGAGGCCGCGATCAGGGTGAGATACTTGCGGTCCATCACGTCGAGGCCGACCGGATCGACGTCGAGCATCTGAAGAGCCCGGTCGGCGATGGCGCGGCTCACCGTCGTCGCGTCCTCGACGATGGCGAAGTCGCGCACCCGGCGCAGCAGACGCCCGGCGATGCGCGGGGTGCCGCGGGCCCGCTTGGCGATTTCGTTGGCGCCCTCCTCCGACATGCCGAGGCCGAGCACCCGCGCGCCGCGGCGGACGATGAGTTCGAGCTCGTCGATCTCGTAGAATTCGAGGCGGATCGGGATGCCGAAGCGGTCGCGCAGCGGCGTGGTGAGCAGACCCGCGCGCGTGGTGGCGCCGACGAGGGTGAATTTCGGTAGCTCGATCTTCACCGACCGGGCGGCCGGGCCTTCGCCGATGATGAGGTCGAGCTGGTAATCCTCCATCGCCGGATAGAGGATTTCTTCCACCGCCGGGTTGAGACGGTGGATCTCGTCGATGAACAGGACGTCGCGTTCCTCCAGATTGGTGAGCTGTGCCGCCAGATCGCCGGCCTTGGCGATCACCGGGCCGGAGGTCGAGCGGAAATTGACGCCGAGTTCGCGGGCGACGATCTGCGCCAGCGTCGTCTTGCCGAGGCCGGGCGGGCCGACGAACAGGACGTGATCGAGGGCCTGGCCGGTCTTCTTGGCCGCCCCGATGAAAATCTGCATGTTGGCGCGCGCCGCCCGCTGCCCGATGAACTCGGAGAGGCTCAAGGGGCGGATCGACTGGTCGGCGTCGTCCGGCCGGCGCTCGGGGCTCAGCAGGGTCTTGCCGGGCTTGGAGGTCTTGTCTTCGCTCACGGGGGTCTCGCGGGGCGTCGGCCGAATGGCTCCCGCAAAACGCCCGCTGCGCCGTCGCCCCAAGGGAAAACGGCCGGCGGCAGGGGCGTCTCGTGAGGCATTCCGACCCCGCGTTTTGCACATCCTGCACGCCCGCACCACCGCGGCAGAACGGTCCATTCCAGGGCAATCGCTCGAAGGCGATCGCCCTGGTTTGTTGCTGGCCACAATCGCCGGCGCCCGCCTCCGCGGGCTCAGGCTTCGCTCGGCTCGAAGCGTTCCGGGGCTCACGCCCCGAAAACCCCGCGCCGCAAAGCCGCTCGATCGGCTTCGAGCGATCGCCCTGCGGTCCGCTCCCGAGCGGCTTGCGTGCTCCGGCACACCCCGTGGGCGAGGCGGTGAGCGAGTTGGTAACCAACCCCGCCGATGATCGGACCGTGCACCCGATGAGATCCGCGATGCCGAATGTTATCCCCGCCCCGCGCAGGCCCCGCCGCGCCCGGCTCATCGGCGGCACGGGAGCCGCCCTCGCCCTGCTGCTCGCCGGTCCGCTCCGGGCCGAGTCCGTCCCCGAGCCGCAGCCGGATTCCTGGATCAACCTGCGGATCGAGCCGAAGGCCGAGGCCGCGCCGGAGCCGAAACGCGAGCTGAGGGCCGATCCCAAGCCGGAGCCCAAAGTCGACCCGAAGCCCGACCCGAAGACCGCGCCGAAACTGGAGCGCCCGACCGCCGACACGGTGGCGGTTCCGGCCGAGATGCCTCCGGTCAAGAAGGCGTCGCGGGAATTGCCGCCCGTCGTCTACGCCCGCGTGTCCGAGGATCCGCTGCCGAGCTACACCGCGCAGACCTTCGTCGACACGATGCGCGCCGCCGAGCGCTATCAGGTCTATGCCGAGGCCGGCGGCTGGAAGACGCTGCCCGCCGACTTCGCTCCGAAGCCCGGCGACAGCCACGCCGCGATCCCCTCGCTGCGCCATCACCTCACCCTGACCGGCGACCTTCCGGCCGACGCGCCCCCCTCCGACCGCTTCGATCCGCCGCTGGTGGCGGCCGTGAAGTCGTTCCAGGCCCGCCACGGCCTGCCGGATGCCGGCATTTTCGGCCGTCTGACGCTGAACGCCCTCAACGTGCCGGCCGACGTGCGGCAGCGGCAACTGCGCGCCTCGGCGCAGCGGCTGATGGGGTCGAGCTTCGGCTTCGGCGAGCGCTATGTGACCGTGAACATCCCCTCCGCCACGGTGGAGGCGGTGGAGAACGGTGCGGTGACCCGCCGCTACGTCGCCGTGGTCGGCTCGCCCGACAAGCAGACGCCCGCGGTCGAGACCCGCATCACCGACGTGAATCTCAACCCGACCTGGACCGTGCCCGTTTCGGTGATCAAGAACGAGATCATCCCGACGATGCGCAAGAATCCGGGCTATCTCGCCAAGAACCGCATCCGCATCCTCGGCCCCGGCGGCGTCGAGGTCGATCCGACCGCGATCGACTGGAACACGCAGAAGGCGACCAACTACACGCTGCGCCAGGATTCCGGCCTCGACAATTCGCTGGGCCAAGTCCGCATCGACATGCCGAACCGCCACGCGATCTACATGCACGACACCCCCTCGAAGTCGCTATTCGCCGGGTCGGTGCGCTTCCATTCACACGGTTGTGTGCGCGTCGGTCAGGTGAAGGAGTTCGCCGCCTGGCTGCTCCAAGGCACCGAGGGGCCGAACGGGCCGGGCTCCGCCTGGGGACCGATCGAGATCGAGACCGCCATCGCTGTCGGCGAGCGGCGCGACGCGAAGCTCGTGAAGCCGACGCCCGTCGCCTTCGTCTACCTGACCGGCTACGCGACCTCGGACGGCCGGGTGCATTTCCGCGACGACATCTACGGCCTCGACACGCCACCCGCGCCGGCCGCGGCGACGCCGCTCACCCCCGATGTGACGACCACCGGCGCCATCACGCCCCGCACGGCGCCGGCACCCCGCCCGGCCGCACCGGGCGTCGCGCCGCGTCCCCTGCCGTCCACGGCGCAGGGGGCGCCCGTCAGGCCGGCGCCGGTCAAGCCCGCACCGGTCGGGTCCGCTCCGACGCCGGCGCCCGCGACCGCCTTGCCCGCTCCGCCGAAGCCGCAGACCCGGAAAGCCGCGCCGCCCACACGCGGGCCGGAGAACGAGCCGGTCCCGATGCCGCCCGGCCTCGTCGGCGGGCGGGGCTGAAGCGCCTGGGCGGCGCCGCGTCCCGTCCACAGCAGCGCTGCCATGCGGAGCGGAACAAAGCCTCGCGCTTGCTCATTCTGCCGATCGAGTACCGGCGCGGTTATCGCCCATCAGAATTCGATTGCAGAGTGTTAAGGATATCTCCTCATGGCCAAAGCCAAGCTGCGCGTCCCCAGTGATCGGCTCAACACCCCGACCGATCTCGACCCGAACGACGTCAAGAAGATCTCCGAAGGCTTGACCGTTCTCCTGTCGGATCTCTTCGCGCTCTACATCAAGACCAAGAATTTCCATTGGCATGTCAGTGGGCCGAATTTCCGCGACTATCACCTGCTGCTCGATGAGCAGTCCGAGCAGATCTTCGCGATCATCGACGCCGTGGGCGAGCGCGCCCGCAAGATCGGTGGCACGACCCTTCGCTCCCTCGGACAGGCCGAGCAGCTCAAGCGCGTTCCCGACAACAACGCGGACTATGTGAGCCCGCTGGAGATGCTGAAGGAACTGCGCGACGACAACAAGGCGCTGACCGCCAACATGCGCGAGCTGCACAGCGTCACCGACGAAGCCAACGACGTCTCGACCACGAGCCTCTTGGAAGAGTGGATCGATCAGTCCGAGGAGCGCACGTGGTTCCTCTACGAGTCGACCCGCGAGGCCACCGACAGCGGCCACTGAGCCCTCTCCCGATGCCGAGGGACCGCCGATCCGGAAGGGTCGGCGGTTTTTCTTTGGCTGCGGAGCATCGCGTGAAAAGGCCCGTCGCGATCGGGGCCGTACGCGATGATCATCCCCCGACGCTCAGCGTCGCCTTCACGAGACTCGGATCGTCCGGAACCGGTTTCTCCACGAAGCCGAGGTGACGGCAGACCGCTCGCATCGGCCGGTTCTCGGCCAGCACGCTGCCCTCGACCACGGCGATGCCCTCGGCCCTGGCCCAGTCGATCATCAGGCGCATGAGGGTGGCGCCGAGGCCCGTCCCCTTGATGTCGGAACGCACTAGGATCGCGAACTCGCCCGTGTCGTGGTTGGCGTTGGCGTGCAGGCGGACGGCGCCGAGCATGCGCCGATCCTCCTCCGCCGCCTCGTCGAGGGCGACGAAGGCGATGGCGCGGGAGTAGTCGAGCTGGGTCAGCCGGGCGAGGAAGGCGTGGCTGAAGTCCCGCACCGGGGCGAAGAAGCGCAGGCGGACGTCTTCCGGGTCCACCTGCGCGAAGAAGGCGCGGAACATGCCCTCGTCGTCCGGCCGGACCGGCCGGACATGCACGCGCCGCTCTCCGACCTTGAGCCGCCGCTCCCAATCGGACGGATAGGGCCGGATCGCGAAGCGCGGGTGCCAGTTGCCGCGGCGGCGCTCCGGCGGGCTCGGCTCCGGTGCGATGCGGACGCGTGCGTCGAGGGCGACCACGCCGTCGGCGTCGGCCAGCAGAGGGTTGATGTCGAGTTCGCGCACCGCCGGCAGGTCGGCGGCGAGTTGCGCGAGTTTCACCAGCAACAGGGCGATGGCCGGCAGGTCCGCCGCCGGCACGTCGCGATAGGCTTCGAGACGGCGGGCCACGCGCGTGCGGCCGATCAACTCACTCGCCAGGGCAAGATCGAGCGGTGGCAGCGCCAGGGCCCGGTCGTCGATGACCTCGACCGCCGTGCCGCCGCGCCCGAACACGACCACGGGCCCGAAGACCGGATCTTCGGCGAGGCCTGCGATCAGCTCGCGCGCCTGCGGCCGGCGCAGCATCGGCTGCAAGGCAAAGCCCGCCACCCGCGCGTCGGGGCGGAGTTCTCGGACGCGTGCGATCATGGCGTGGGCCGCCTCACGCACGTCGGCTTCCGAGGTGAGGCCGAGGCGTACCCCGCCGACCTCGGATTTGTGCACCACGTCCGGCGAGACGAGCTTGAGCACTACGGTGCCGCCGCCCGCGATCAGCGGCCACGCCGCAGCCGCGGCCCCGTCGGGATCGGGCGCCAGCGTGACGGGCACCGAGACGATCCGGTAGGCGGTCAACAGCTCGGTCACCGCGTAGGGGTCGAGCCAGGTGCGCCCTTCGGCCAGCGCCTCGTCCACGATGCGGCGTGCGGCGGCGATGTCCGGCGTGAACTCGCGCGGCAGGGCGTCCGGCGTGCGCATCAGGTCGTTCTGCGCCTCGCGGTAGCGCACGAGGTGCAGGAAGCCCTCCACCGCGTCGGCATCGGTGGCAAAGAGCGGGATCTTGGCGTCGGCGTAGATCGTGCGGATCGCTTCGTCCTCGCCGATCGAGACCGCGAAGACCGGCTTGCGGCGCCCCGCCGAGCGCGCCTTGGCCACGGCACCGGCCACGGTCTCGGCGACCTCACGGCTGCCCGCCCGCGCCGTCGGCACATGGATCGCGACGATCGCGTCGCTGTCGCGCCCGGCAAGCAGCGGTTCCAGGGCGCCGACGTAATCGCCCGGCACCGCGTCGATGCCCAGATCGAGCGGGTTGGCTTGCCGGCCCTGCCGCACGGGAGCCAGGGAGTCCTGCGTTGCCGGTGCAGGCTCCGCCAGCGTGCCGCCGAGATCGGCCAGGTGGTCGGCCGCGAGCGCGCCGATGCCGCGCCCGTTGGAGACGATCATCAGCCGGTTGCCGGGGAAGGGCCGCTGGCGCCCCAGGGTCTCGACGGCGGAGAACATGGCATCGAGCCCGTCCACAGCGAGCAGGCCTGCCCGGCGGAAGGCGGCCTCGTAGACGGCGCCGGGCCGGGCGAGCGCGCCCGTATGCGTCTCCGGCCGGCGACCGGGCGCATCGTGGCGCCCGGTGCGCAGCACCACGACCGGCTTGGCGCGGGCCGCCGCCCGGGCTGCGGTGAGGAATTTCCGCGCATCCGCGACGTGGTGCAGGGACAGAATGATCGCGCGGGTGTGGAAATCCTCGGCGAAATGGTCGAGGCAATCGGCGATGTCGATGTCGGCGGAGCGGCCGAGCGTCATCACCGCGGAGAAGCCGACCCCGTGCCGCCAGCCCCATTCGGCGATGGCCGAGGCGACGGTGCCGGATTGCGAGATGAGGGCGAGATCGCCGGGCTTCGGCGGGCGGGCGAGCAGGCTCGCGTTGAGGCCGCGCGCCGGCACGCTCAACCCGATGCTGTCGGGCCCGATTAGCCGCAATCCGTGCCGCCGTGCCGCCGCCTGGGCGGCGCCGGCCGGGGCCGCCTCGCCGACGCCGAGATGGGCGGACAGGATCACCGCCGCGGCGGCACCGATCTGCCCCGCCTCCTCGACGATGCCCGGCACCGCCGCCGGGGGGGTGGCGATCATCACGAGGTCGGGGGCTTGGGGGATGTCGGCGAGGCGCGGGCTGCACGCCAACCCATCGACGCTGGTCTCGCGCGGATGGACCGGGACGATATCGCCGGTGAATCCGCCCGCGCGCAGGCCATCGATGATCGCCCGGCCGACGGAGCCGGGGCGATCACCCGCTCCGACCACGGCGATGCGGCGCGGGGCGAGCAGAGCCTCGAATCGATAGGTGCTCATGGGCCGCCTATATCATCTCAAGGCCCGAGGCCGAGCGTCAAACCGCCGACTGACGGAGCAGATCGACCGCAATCGGCGGAATGGGCCGCACCTGAAGCGCGTGCCGCGAGTACACCTCTCTCCAATACTCGTGCTCGGCGAGCGTTCCTGCCGCCTCAGGCGGCAGGCGTCGCGTGCCGGCAATACCCGTCCGGCTCGACCTGCCCCGGTTTCACCTGGCCGCTCCTGCGGATAGGATCGTGCACCGATCCCGGCGATTGCCGGTCCGAGCGCGCACCACAAGGCCCGTTCCTTGCGCGCTCCGCATCGCAGATCGATCTGCCGTCAGAGGAGTTGTCCGTGCCGACTTTCGCAACCCGTCAAGCGATGGTCGAGGCGATGCGTCGGATGCTCGATCTCGGCCTCAGTCAGGGGACCTCGGGTAACCTCTCCGTCCGAACCGGAAGCGGCTTCCTCGTGACGCCCTCCGGGATTCCGGCGGAGCAACTCAGCCCCGATGACCTCGTCCCCATGGAGTTCGACGGGAGTTGGGACCATCCGCTGGCCCCCTCCTCCGAGTGGCGATTCCATCGGGACATCCTGGCGGCCCGGCCCGAGATCGGCGCCGTCGTCCACGCCCACCCACCCTACGCGACCGGGTTCGCGATCTGCGGCCGAGAGATCCCGGCGGTGCATTACATGATCGCGATGGCCGGCGGTCCGACCATCCGTTGCGCCCCCTACGCGCCCTACGGCACGCAGGGCCTCTCGGATTTCGCCCTCAATGCCCTCGAAGGCCGCAGCGCCTGCCTGCTCGCCAATCACGGCATGATCGCGACCGGGCCGAACCTCTCGAAGGCGATGTGGCTCGCCGTCGAGGTCGAGGCTCTGTGCCGCCAATATGCGATCGCCTTGCAGGTCGGCGCACCGGTGGTGCTGTCCGATGCCGAGGTCGCCGAGACGGTCGAGCGATTCAAGTCCTATGGTCCCCGCGAGAAATCCAAGCATTGAGTCCGTGCGTCCAGCGATTTTGATTTGCGCCGATACGAAATGATTTGGATTTCTTGTCGCTGATATGGGCTCTGAATAAAATTCATATCTCACAATGGGCATTTTGATTTGGCATTCTTTTTGATTGAAGTACTTATATTTTAGGAAAAATATCGAATAATGCGGTAACGGCGACAAATACGATTATCGGGCAATTTCCCTATAATCTTATTGGATCGATTTTAGATGGTGATGGTTTGAGGGTTTTTGATCTCGGCATTTCGCAATATCAGACGGGTCCGCGGCGACGTTCGCACACGGCTCTATCCAATCGATCTGCGTAATCATCCCGTATTGCATTTCGCAATTATACCGGATGTCGGGGAATTTTGTGGAGTTCCTAATACGACTTTTATCGCAATAGCCCTGTCAAACGGACGAAATTTCAAGTGATTTTTGGAGGACACTCAAAATCCATCTTGCAGCCGGTCCCATCAAAGGTTAAGTCCTGCGTCATTCAGCGCAGTCGCACCGTGCTCCGCAATGCTGGCGTCTCCGTTGCGGCGCCTATTGCAGTTCGCCGTTTGCAAATATCGGAAGGGATATTGAGGATGTCGCTTGAGGATAGCTCCGCTGGCGATCACGTGGCCTTGGTTGTCGATATCGTGTCGGCCTATGTCGGGAATAACTCCCTGGCGGTCGGGGAATTGCCCGGGTTGATCACGTCGGTTCACGGTGCGCTGGCACAATTGTCGAATAAGCCAAGTGAGCCTGAAGAGGTGGCCCCGACGCCGGCCGTGTCGATCCGGCGTTCGATCCAGCAGGATTTCCTCATTTGCCTCGAAGACGGCAAAAAATTCAAATCGCTCAAGCGGCATCTGCGGACGCGCTACAATCTCTCGCCCGACGAGTACCGTGCGCGCTGGAACCTGCCGGACGACTATCCGATGGTCGCACCGAGCTACGCCGCGACCCGGTCTGCCCTTGCTCGGACCATGGGCCTCGGCCAGCAGCGCCGGAAGTGGCCCTCCAAGACGGCGACGGAGACCGCCGCCGAACCGGCCCCTGAGACCGCCGCCTCGGCGCCGCGTCGCCGTGGCCGGGCTCGTTCCGGGGAGGCGGTCTGAGCGCATCGCGCCGACCGACGGTGTCGAAGGCCGGATCGTCATCGATCGCCCGGCCTCCGAGCGGCGGGTTTGCGCCGGTGCCGTTTAGCGTGCCTCACGAAACTCCCGATCTCCGACTGTTCTCGCTTTGGCGGGGACGGCGCAGCGGGAGTCTTGTGAGAAACACTTATCCACACGCGATGCAGTGGCGCCTCTTCCCCGAGTGCGGGATGAGGCCTCGGCGTTAGAAGTCGGGCAACCGCTCGGCGGGAACAGTCCCTGCGAAGTCCGGGCGTCGTCCCGGTCTTTCGCGGGAGACATGATGTCCGGCCGGTCGACCATCGCCACGCGCCTGTTCTGGGCCGTCGTCCTCGGGGGCGCCGCCGCCATTCGTTATGGAGCACCGGCTCTCGCCGCCACGGGCGCGGTCTGCCTCGCGATCCTCCTCCATCGCCTCGACCGGCCGCGCCGCTTCCGCGCACGCGTGCGTCGCATCGCCCGGCGCCACGCCGCGACGCTCGCCCTGCGACGTCGGCAGGAGCGCTTCCTCGACGCCTACGGCAATACGATCGAGGACGGCTGGCTGCGCGAGCGCGAATATTTCGTCGAGCGCACCGTCCTGCCGCTCGTCGAGCAGCGCGGCTTTTCCGATTACGCCGAGTCGCGCTTCGATGAGATGGTGGAGATCGTCGAGCGGGTGGCCTGCACGCACGAACGGCCCGACGAAATGGAGACACCGGAAGACGGGGTCGCC
The DNA here is from genome assembly GCF_004683995.1 of Methylorubrum sp. Q1. Lineage (NCBI taxonomy): Bacteria > Pseudomonadati > Pseudomonadota > Alphaproteobacteria > Hyphomicrobiales > Methylobacteriaceae > Methylorubrum > Methylorubrum sp. Q1. The sequence goes on from NZ_SRHQ01000009.1 coordinate 84,596, forward strand.
TATGAACGATACTGCGCCGAACTTCTGGGCGAGGCGGGCTGGGATGCCCGGCCTACGGGGGCGAGCGGCGACCAGGGATGCGACGTGATCGCCGAGAAGGCGGGCCTGCGCCTGATCGTGCAGTGCAAGCGCTACGGCCGCCCGGTCGGCAATGCGGCGGTGCAGGAGGTGGCGGCTGCCACCTTGCATTGGTCGGGCGACATGGCGGCCGTGGTCTCGAATGCCGGATTCACGCCTGCCGCCCGCAAGCTCGCCGGCACCACCGGCGTCCTGCTCCTCCATCACGACGACCTCGCGACCCTGGCTCCGACCCGCCGGGCCGGCCGCCGTGCGCTGGCGGCCGGGCGCTGAGCCTACTCCGCCGGTACGGGCCGACTGACGGTCCGGGCGGGCAGCGCGACGGCCTTGCGTCGAACCGACAGCCGCGCCGCGCGCTTGCGCCACCAGATCACCACGCCGGTGACCGACAGCATCGCGACGACGAGCCCCATGAAGGAGATCAGGATGCGGCCGGGCAGGCCGAGGATGCGGCCCGAATGCACCGGGAACTGCGCCTGCACGAAAATATCGGCGGCGGTGCCGACCCAGGGTTGGCGGTCGCCGATCACCCGGCCGTCCCCACCGTCGAAATAGATCGCCGCCGGGCCGACGCCCGCGGCGCCGTGGTCGTCGCCGGGCTCGAAGAAGCGGGCGGTGTAGAAGCCCTGCATCGGCGCGTAGGCGAGCGCGCCGACCGGCTCCTTCCAGCCGCGGCGTTGCCCCTCCGCCTGCGCCGCCTCGAGGATTTGGGCATAATCCACCCCCGGCTCGATCGGCTTGAGCGGTGAGACGAAGGGGCGGGTGTTCGACGGTTCGGGCGTCACCTGCGAGACGCTCGACATCAGCGGCAGGAACACCTCGCGGTAGAGGTTGAGCGAGAACGCCGTGAAAGCGAGCACGAACAGCAGCGCGAAGGTCCAGAGGCTGAAGGCGCGGTGCAGATCGAAGGTCACGCGGTAGGGGCTGCCCGCGATCTTCACCTTCCAGGCGGGCTTCCAGCGGGACCACCAGCCCCGTCCGAGCTGCCGCTCGACCGCCGCCGGGCGCTCCGGGTTGGCGGGTTTGCGCACCGGCAGCGTCAGATAGAAGCCGACGAAAGAATCGAGCATCCAGACGACGGCGACGATCCCGAGCAGCCAGATGCCCCAGCGCTCCTCGCCCCACATCTCCGGCAGGTGCAGGGAGTAGTGCAGCTTGTACAGGAACGAGATCAGCGTCTCGCGGGTGATCGGCCAGACCTGACCCCATTCCCGCCGTCCGAGTTCGGCCCCGGTGACAGGGTCGAGGAAGACCTGATTGTATCCGAGCTTGTGCAGGCTGCCGGTCGCCGCATCGACCCGCGGCATCACGAACAGGGATAGCGACTCGCCCGCTTCAGACGCGAGCGGGAGATAGGAGACGCGGGCGCGTGGATCCCGGGCCTCGAACTGCCGCGCAAGGTCGAGGGCGGGGATCGCCGCACCGCGGCTCTCGACCGTATGGAGATGCGGGTTCAGCCAATCGTCGAGTTCGTGGTCCCAGGAGATCACCGCGCCGGTGAGCCCCGCCACGAGCAGGAAGGCGGCGATCGTCAGACCGGCCCAGCGGTGGAGAAGGACGAAAACGGAGCGCGCCATCAACCCTCGAGCCTCTTTCCGCGACGGAGCCACCGACGGCGGAGCAGGAAAGGCGATCCGGCCCTCGGACGAACAAGTCCCGGTCCGGTCAGTCCCTAGTGCGGGCCCTCATGCCTGCGCGCCGAGGGCAGAACCGTCGATAACGGTTGCCACGTCGATGCGCCACCCCTTGGGCACCTCTTGAATCGCGCGCGAAACGATCACGCGTGAAGATCCGGTGAAGGCCGGCCGGGCGTGCTCCGGCGGGCTTAACAACCCTTAAACCCGCCGCATTTACTGTCTCTGACGCAAGGGGACGACCCGCCGTGCCGCAGGGCGAGCCGGTGCGTCCGAGGGGATCGATCCGGCGGAATACCGACGCGCGGATCCCGAACAGGGGAGCACGGTCGCGGGAGGCGAGATCCTTTCGGGGATCGGCAGCCCCGGACGCATGGAACGCATGGCGCAGTCTCGCGGACGCAAACCTCGCAGCGAACCGACCTTCGACATTCCGGAGGGGAGCGAGCCGGGCCGCCTCGACGTGCGCCTGTCGCGCAACGACCGGTCGGCGGGTGGGCCGCGGGCTTCGGCCGGCCGCCCCGCTTCGGCGCCGAAGGCGCGTGCGCGCAAGGCCTCCGGCGGCGGCAGCGGCCGGCGCCCGCCGCGGCGGCGCTCCTGGCTCGGCCGTCTGGTCTATGCCGGCGTCGTCCTCGGCATCTGGGTGGCGATCGGGCTGGCCGGCCTCATCGCCTACCACGCCTCGCAATTGCCGCCGATCGATCAGCTCGCGGTTCCCAAGCGCCCGCCCAACATCGCGATTCTGGCCAGCGACGGCAGCCTGCTCGCCAACCGCGGCGAGACCGGCGGCCGCGTCGTCTCGATCAAGGAGTTGCCGCCCTACCTGCCGCGCGCCTTCGTCGCGATCGAGGACCGGCGGTTCTATGACCATTTCGGCATCGATCCCGTGGGCATCGCCCGCGCGATCACCCAGAACCTGACCCGCCGCGGCGTGGCGCAGGGCGGCTCGACGCTGACCCAGCAGCTCGCCAAGAACCTGTTCCTCACCCCGGAGCGGTCGGCTTCGCGAAAGATCCAGGAGGCGATCCTGGCGCTGTGGCTGGAGCACAAATACTCGAAGGACGAGATCCTCGAACTCTATCTCAACCGGGTCTATTTCGGTGCCGGCGCCTACGGCGTCGAGGCCGCGGCTCAGCGCTATTTCGGCAAGCCCGCCAAGAACGTGACGCTGGCGGAGGCTGCCATGCTCGGCGGCCTGGTGCAGGCGCCCTCGCGCCTCGCGCCGAACCGCAACCTGAAGGCGGCGCAGGCCCGCGCCGCCCAGGTGCTCGCGGCGATGGAGGAACTGGGCTTTGCCAAGAGCGCCGACGCGAAGGTCGCGCTGGCCCAGCCGGCCCGGCCGGCCTCGACCCGTGGCGGCGGCTCGCCGAATTACGTCGCCGACCTCGTGATGGACGTGCTCGACGACTTCCTGCCGAAGTTCGACGACGACATCGTCGTCGCCACCACCGTCGATGCGAGCATGCAGACGGCGGGCGAGAAGGCGCTCACCGACGAACTCAACGCCAAGGGCGGCCGCTACAACGTCGCCCAGGGTGCCCTCGTCTCGATGCGGCCGGACGGGGCGATCCGTGCCCTCGTCGGCGGGCGCGACTACGCCCAGAGCCAGTTCAACCGCGCCACCACCGCCAAGCGCCAGCCGGGCTCGGCCTTCAAGCCCTTCGTGTACCTCGCGGCGGTCGAGCGCGGCCTGACCCCCGACACGATGCGCGAGGACGCGCCCGTGCGGATCGGCAACTGGGCGCCGGAGAACTACTCGCACAACTATCGCGGCCCGGTTTCCTTGCGCGAGGCGCTGGCGCTCTCGCTCAACACGGTGGCGGTGAAACTCGGCCAGGAGGTCGGCCCGAAGGCGGTGGTGCAGACCGCCCAGCGGCTCGGCATCTCGTCCTCGCTCCAGGCCAACGGCTCGATCGCGCTCGGCACCTCGGAGGTGACGCCGCTCGAACTGGTGGGCGCCTACTGCGCCTTCGCCAATGGCGGCACCGGTGTGATTCCCTACGTCATCGCCAGCATCAAGAGCGCCACCGGCAAGGTCCTCTACAAGCGCGGCGAGGGCGGGCTCGGCCGCGTCATCGATCCCAACGCCGTCGGCATGATGAACGCCATGATGCACGACGTCTTCACCATGGGCACGGCCAAGAAGGCGGACATCGCGGGTTGGGAACTGGCCGGAAAGACCGGCACCAGCCAGGAGTTCCGCGATGCGTGGTTCGTCGGCTACTCGGCCACCCTGGTGACCGGGGTCTGGCTCGGCAACGACGACGGCGAGCCGACCAAGCGCGCCTCGGGCGGCAGCCTGCCGGTGGAGATCTGGAAAGCCTACATGACGACGGCGCTCAAGGGCGAGAAGCCGGTGGGCCTGCCGGGCATGAACCGCTGGCGGGCGCCCCGGCCCGAGGCCGCTCCTGAGCGCGATTCCGGACCCGGCGGCCTGATCGGCGCGCTGCTCGGCGAGCCGGAGCAGACGGCTTCCGCCCTCCCCCCTCGCTCGGTTCCTCAAGGACGCGGTCCGAGCCGGGACGATCGCAACTTCCTCGAGAAGCTGTTCGGGGTCGGCGATTAGAGCGCATTCCGACGAAGTGGTCACCGGTTCGTCGAAAGAAGGCGCGTCAAAACAACAGGCCAGAGACTCCGACCTGATACAGTCAGGTCCGATACGGCTCTAGCCGCTGCCTGATCCACCCGACGGGATCGGTTAATCCCTCCCGTCGAGCGGCGGCTGGAAAAAAAATCCGGCGCGGTCTGAACCGGGCATGCGGCCGTGCGCCACATTCGCGCCACGTTGCAGGCATGACCCTCCGACAGTCTGGAGAGGATCGCGGGCTCTGCCCCCCTCCTGATTGCCGACGGAAGGAGCCTCCGTGTCGACCCGCCAGCCCGACCGTTGCCCGCATGGCCCCGTGGCCTCTGCGAACGGGCCGGACGCATCCTTCTCCGCCGGCCGCCGGAGCCCGATCTGATGCTGCCGCACCATCGCTGGTTCTGGCTTCTCATCCTGCTCGCCGCGGGCGGCGCGGGTTTGCTCTACAACGTCATCTTCGCCGGCGGTGCGAGCCCGGCGGCCGGCTTTACCTACGGCCTGTGTGTCGGCGTCTCGGCGCTGGCCTTCGACCGTGGCGTGCTGCTGGCCGGCGTCCAGTCGCGCATCCGGCGTCTGCCCGCCGGGCTCTACGTCGTCGCGGCGGAACTCTCCTACGTGGCGATGATCGTCGTTGGCAACGCGCTCGGCGGCTTCGTCGTCTGGCTGCTCGGCCTGACCGGCGACAGCCTGGAGGAGGCGGTGCGCACCACGCCGCGGGTGCTGGCCTACGCGCTCGCCGTCTCGGCCCTGCTCGTCTTCGTGATCCGCATGCGCGACCTGATCGGCGGCGAAGTCTTCATCAACTTCCTCGTCGGGCGTTACCATCGCCCGGTGGAGGAGGAGCGCATCTTCCTGTTCCTCGACGTGGTCGGATCGACCGCCTTCGCCGAGACCCACGGCGACCTGCGGGCGCAGGAATATCTCAGTGCCGTCTTCGCGACCCTCGCCGAGCCGGTGCGCCGGTTCTACGGCTCGACCGACGACTATATCGGCGATCTGGCCATGATCACTTGGCCGATGGAGCGCGGCCTGAAGGATGCGCGCTGCGTCGAGTGCCTGTTCGCGGTGCGCGAGCGCATCGAGGCGGAAGCGGAGGGCTGGGAAGCCCGCTTCGGCACCGTGCCGCGCCTGCGGGCGGGCCTGCATGGCGGCCCGGTGGTGACGGCCGAAGTCGGGGTGGACCGGCACAAGATCGCTTATTTCGGGGACGCGGTGAATGTGGTCGCCCGCGTCGAGGCGCTGTGCCGCCCGCTCGGCGTCGATACCTTGATCTCCGAGGATCTGCTGAAGCGGCTGCCGCGGCTACCCGAGGGCGTCGTGGTGAGACCGCTCGGCACCCACGCCCTGCGCGGGCGCGGTCAGCCCCTCGCCGTCGCCACCCTCGAACGCAACGGGACCGCCGCGCTTGCCGAGGAAACGGCGCCGCGGATCGCCGCCGCGCCGTAGGGCGGGTGAACCCGACGGTCAGCCGACCCGCAGCAGCAGCAGGATCGCCGCGATCGTCATGATCGCCAGCGTCGCGAGAATGCCGCCGCCCCGGCAGGCGAACTGGCGCGGCGAGTTCGTGGGGGCGAACATTCCGATCGGATGCAGGATGCGCGCGATCACCAGCACGATCAGCAGGCCCTGAACCCAGCCATGGGAGCCGCCACTCCCCTCGTAGAGCGCGATCAGCAGCAGGGTCAGCGGCACATATTCCTGGAAGTTGCCGTGCGAGCGGATGCGCCGCTGGAGCGCGTCCTGCCCGCCATCGCCGAACAGGACGCTGCCGGTGAGCCGGCCAGCGATCACCCATCCGGTCAGTCCGGCATAGATCAGGCCCAGAATCGCGGCGTAGAAGGCCGTGGTGGTCGGAAAAATCACAGGGACAACCCTTGGATCGGAGGGGCGACCCGCCGTGTGGCGGATGTCGTTGGCCCTTCGCAAGATAGGATTGTCGGCGCCGTGTTCCGCCCATACGGGCGATCACGAAGGCGTATCCCCGACGCGACGGTCGCCGACGGGCCCCCACGCCGCTCGGCGCGGCGGGCGATGGGATACATTAAGCATTCTACCGAAAAGTGTCGTCGGCCTGTGGCGGAAGGCGATGCGCTAGGATGGCGTGATGCGGCTCGGCCCGGCGGCGGAGCGTTGCTGGCGAGAGGGCCGCTCAGGAGGATGTCGGTGGGCGGCAAGCTGATCGCGGTGGCGAACATGAAGGGCGGGGTCGGCAAGACCACCACCGTGGTCATGCTCGCCGAGGCGCTGGCCGCCGACGGGGCGCGGGTGCTCGTGGTCGATCTCGATCCGCAGGCGAGCGTATCGGTCTGCCTCGCGGGCGATGCGCTGCTCGGCGAGATGATCGTCCACGGGCGCACGCTGGAGGCCTATCTCGCCCTCAAGCTCATCACCCGCCACAAGCCGAATCTCTCCGCCCGTATCCAGCCCGGTGTGAGCCTGACCATCCACAAGAACGCGCCGCTCGCGCTCTCGCTGCTGCCGTCCGGCCCGCATCTGCGGCTCGTGGAGCGGGAGATTCTTTACGAACTGACGGAGCGGAAATTCTCGATGCACGCCATCGACGAGAAGCTGTGGAAGGTCTTTCACGACGACTTCGTGCCGCTGGCGGCGAACTACGACTACGTCTTCTTCGATTGCGCGCCGGGTATCTCGCCGATCACCGAGGTGGCGGTGCGCGCGGCCGACCTCGTCCTCGTCACCTCGATACCGGACTTTCTCTCGACCTACGGGCTCAACGCCTTCGTCGAGACGGTCTGGCGGCGCACCAGCCGGCAGGCGAGCCATATCGCCCCGAAGAGCGCACCCTACGTCCTCGTCACCCGCTTCCAGGCCCAGGTGCGCCAGCATCAGCGAACCCTGGCGCGGCTCCAGGCGGAGGCGCGGGCCGAGGATGCCGGCTTCCGTTTGCTCGAAACCCGCATTCCTCAGGCGGCGGCGCTCGCCGACGCGCTGGTCCCGGCCGACGGGGCGCCCCCGACTTTCACCGCCAAGTATGGCGCCCATGTCCCCAACGTGCTGATCCCGCTGGTCGCGGAAGTGAAGGAAATCCTCCATGGCCCTTGATGTCGATGGCTATGCCGTGTTGCAGGCGATGGCCTCTGCGCCGGAAGCGTTTCCCGACATCCGCACCGAGATTCCCAAAGCCGCCCGTGCCCTCGTCGTGAAGCAGCTCAAGGCCCGGTCCTTGCGCGCGGCATCGCTGCGCCTGATCCGCGAGGTGCTGGGCAGCGAGACCCTTGCCCTGATCGCCGATGGGATGTCCGAGGCCGACGTGAAGGGGGTGGTGTCCCGCCTCGATCCGCATCACCCCTCGCTGAAGACCGCGACGCCGGGCTGGCACCGCCACCGCCTCAGCGCTCTGGCCGCCGGCGACGCGCCGTTCCGCAAGGGCGAGACCCGTGCCGAAGGCAGTCCGGCGAAGCCGCGTGCGGGCGAGACGCCCCCGGAGCGCGCCCTTGCCAGCCGTCCCTTCTCCGCAGTGTGGGACGGCAAGGACCACGATGCGCCGCCCGTGAAGGAAAGCCGGGAGAAGAAGGACAAGGAGAAGGAGCGAAAAGGAAAAAAGAAGAAGGGCTGAAGCCCTTCCGTCCAAGCGTTGTTGTGACGCGCATTCTTTCAACGATCCGGTGATAACTTCGTCGGAATACGCTCTAAGCTTCCGGAAACAGCACCGCGTAACGCGTTTCGAGGGCGGCGAGCCGGCCCTGCCCTTCCAGGACCGCGACCCGGTGGCGCCGCGTGACGTCGAGCAGCCCGTCGGCCATCTCGGCCTCGCCGCAGAGCCGGGCACGATCCGAGATCTGGGAGATCTGATCGGCCATCAGGCTATCGATCCGTATTCCTTCGGTCAGCACCTGCATCAGACGCAGCATCGTCTCACGGGCGTGGATCGAAGGCGTCGATGGGTCAGGTATACGATCCGTCACGGTACTCGCAAAGGTCAGGCCGACAACGCTCCGACGCTGCCCGAGGCTCGGCACCTCCGGCCACTGCATAGGATAAACCCTGCCCGCTTTCCCGGGGAAACGTCCGTGCAGCGTCACTTCATCAGGGGCGGTCCGCGAGCTCCACCGACGAAAAAGGGGCCGCCTTTCGGCGACCCCTCTTCCGTTCTTCGACCGGGTGCGTGGACTTAGAAGTCCATGCCGCCCATGCCGCCGCCGCCCGGCATCGCCGGGGCGCCGCTGTCCTTCTTCGGCGCGTCGGCGACCATGGCTTCCGTGGTCACCAGCAGGCCGGCGACCGAGGCCGCGTCCTGAAGGGCGGTGCGCACGACCTTGGCCGGGTCGACGATACCGGCCTGGATCATGTCGACATACTCTTCGGTCTGCGCGTTGAAGCCGAAGGTCTCGCCGCCGTTGTCGGTGATCTTGCCGACGACGATGGAGCCCTCGACGCCCGCGTTGCTGGCGATCTGACGGATCGGGGCTTCGAGCGCCTTGAGGACGATCTTGATGCCGGCCTGGACATCCGGGATGTCGGACTTCAGCTGGGCGACCGCCTTCTTGGCGAGCAGCAGTGCGACGCCGCCGCCGGGGACGATGCCCTCTTCCACCGCGGCGCGGGTGGCGTTGAGCGCGTCGTCCACGCGGTCCTTCTTCTCCTTGACCTCGACCTCGGTCGCGCCGCCGACGCGGATCACCGCGACGCCGCCCGCGAGCTTGGCCAGACGCTCCTGGAGCTTCTCGCGGTCGTAGTCCGAGGTGGTCTCCTCGATCTGCGCCTTGATCTGGCCGACGCGGGCCTCGATGTCGGCCTTCTCGCCGAGACCGTCGATGATCGTGGTGGTCTCCTTCTCGATGCGGACGCGCTTGGCGCGGCCGAGCATCGGCAGGGCGACGTTCTCGAGCTTGATGCCGAGATCCTCGGAGATGGTCTGGCCCTTGGTGAGGATCGCGATGTCCTCGAGCATCGCCTTGCGGCGATCGCCGAAGCCCGGAGCCTTCACGGCCGCGACCTTCAGGCCGCCGCGCAGCTTGTTCACGACGAGGGTGGCGAGCGCCTCGCCCTCGATGTCCTCGGCGATGATGACGAGCGGCTTGCCGGTCTGCACCACGGCCTCGAGCACCGGCAGCATCGGCTGCAGCGAGGAGAGCTTCTTCTCGTGGATGAGGATGTAGGGATCCTCGAGTTCGGCGACCATCTTCTCGGCGTTGGTCACGAAGTACGGCGAGAGGTAGCCGCGGTCGAACTGCATGCCCTCGACGACGTCGAGCTCGGTCTCGGCGGTCTTGGCCTCCTCGACGGTGATGACGCCCTCGTTGCCCACCTTCTGCATGGCGTGGGCGATCATCTCGCCGATCTCCTTGTCGCCATTGGCGGAGATCGTGCCGACCTGGGCGACCTCTTCGGAGGAGGCGACCTTCTTGGCGCGGGCGGTGATGTCCTTCACCGCGGCGGCCGTGGCGAGGTCGATGCCGCGCTTCAGGTCCATCGGGTTGATGCCGGCGGCCACGTACTTGGCGCCCTCGCGGACGATGGCCTGGGCCAGCACGGTCGCGGTGGTGGTGCCGTCACCGGCGATGTCGTTGGTCTTCGAGGCCACTTCGCGCACCATCTGTGCGCCCATGTTCTCGAAGCGGTCGGCGAGCTCGATCTCCTTGGCGACGGTGACGCCGTCCTTGGTGATGCGCGGCGCGCCGAAGCTCTTCTCGATCACGACGTTGCGGCCCTTCGGGCCCAGCGTCACCTTGACGGCATCCGCGAGGATGTCGACGCCGCGCAGCATCTTGTCGCGAGCATCGGCGGAGAAACGTACGTCTTTCGCTGCCATGTGAGTTTACCTCGAATGATGGAAGGGGCCCTGAAGCCGGCCGAGGGCGGAGCCCTGGCGGCCTCGAAGGGCGGTGGAGGGATTTCGCGCCTTAGAGGGCGACGACACCCATGATGTCGGATTCCTTCATGATGAGGAGATCCTGGCCGTCGATCTTGACCTCGGTGCCGGACCACTTGCCGAACAGCACGCGGTCACCGACCTTCACGTCGAGGGCGTTGATGCGGCCCTGCTCGTCACGAGCGCCGGGGCCGACGGCGACGATCTCGCCCTCTTGCGGCTTCTCCTTGGCGGTATCCGGGATGATGATGCCGCCTTTCGTCTTCTCTTCGCTCTCGATGCGACGGACGACGACGCGGTCGTGCAGCGGACGGAACTTCATGAGCTGCCCTCTTGCTTCGGAATGGCGGTTGGTCTTCATGCGGTCGGGACGACCGCGCTCCACCTGATTGTTAGCACTCCAAGCAAGTGAGTGCTAACGACGCTGGCGAGATAGGCGCGCGGCGTTTTCGAGTCAAGGCGCAGCTTCTTCCCGGCTGCGGCGGTTTCGCGCGAATTTCTCGCGCGGCTGGGACGGACGGGGACACATTCTCCCGATGATGAGCCTTCATGGGGCCAACGGCGCGGTCGAGCACGGCGGCGCCGGAGGTGGCGCGAGCCTGCCCGATCACGCGGTCTGGATCGACCTGAACGATCCGACGGCCAAGGAGGCCGCGCAGGTCGAACGCAAGACGGGCATCCGCGTGCCATCGCGCGCGGCGCTGAGCGAGGTCGAGTCGTCGAGCCGCTTGCGCCGCAACCGCGACGGCCTCTCGCTCTCGACGCCGATGGTGACCTTCGACCGCTCCGATTTCAGCCTGAAGCCGCTCGGCTTCCTGCTCACCGCGGACCATCTCGTCACCGTGCGCTTCCACGACATGCGCGCCTTCGCGGCGGTCCGGAAGCGTGTGGACGAGGGTGACGGCGACGGCAGCACCAGCACGGGCATGTTCCTGCTCGTGGTCGAGGAACTGGTCGACAACCTCGCCGACCTTCTGGAGGAGATGTCGAGCGACCTCGATACGCTCTCCACCCGCATCTTCGATTTCGATTCGGGCGCCCGGCCGGGTGCCCGCAAGGGTGACACCACCGCGCCGAAGCGGCGCGACCTCGCGCTCCGCCGCCTGCTCCGTTCGGTCGGGCGCCACGGGAAGTCCCTGTCGAAGGTCCGCGCCAGCCTGCTCGGGCTCGGACGCATCATCGTCTTCGCCAAGAGCGAGTGCGGGCAGACCCTCAAGGAGGGCGACGCGCCGCGCTTCGACACGCTGGCGCAGGACATCGCCTCGCTGGACGAGTTCGAGACGCGACTCTCCGAAACCGTCCAGTTCCTGCTCGACGCGACGCTCGGGCTCATCAACATCGAGCAGAACAACGCCTTCCGGGTTCTCACCGTCGTGTCCGTGGTCGGCGTGCCGCCGACCCTGGTGGCCTCGCTCTACGGCATGAACTTCAAGCACATGCCCGAACTCGATTGGGCCTACGGCTACCCTTACGGCCTCGCCCTGATCGTGATCTCGGCGATCGTGCCGCTGCTCTATTTCAAGGCGAGGGGCTGGCTGTAACGGTTGCCGAGAGGCGCCGCCGTCGCGGGGGCTCTCCGCGACTCAGTGGCTGAGGCCGGGGAACAGGTTCCGCAGGCTCGTCACGATCATCTCCATCGCAACCGCGGCCAGGATCATGCCCATCAGACGGCGCGTGATCGAGGTGGCCGTCGCGGACAGGTGGCGGCCCAGCCAGGGGGCGGAGATCAGCGCGACCGTCAGAAGCGTGAGAAAGGCGCCGACACCGAGCGCGAGTTCCGGCCATTTGGCCTGCGCCTTGGCGGTGTGGCCGAACACGATGAGCGTCGCGATCGTCCCCGGACCGACGAGCAGGGGGATGGTCAGCGGGTAGATGGCGACGCTTTCCGCCTCGACCCGATCTTCCTTTTCCTTGGGGCTGCGGCCGTGCGTCTGGTTCGATGAGCCCTGCAGCATGGAGAGCGCGATCATCAGAACGATGAGCCCGCCCGCGAGACGGAAGTCGTCGACGCTGAGTCCGAAGGCATCCAGGACGGCCTGCCCGGCCACGATCGAGACGAGGCAGCCGATCGTGGTCCCGACAGCGGCCGTGACGGCAACGCGCCGCCGCACGGCGTCGGAAGCGCCATCGGTCAGGGAGAGGAACACCGGCACATTCGCGATCGGGTTCATGATGGCGAACAGCGCGGCGAAGACCTTCGTGGCGAAGGACAGATCGACAGACATCGCGCACCCCGGTTTCAAGCTCCAGCTCCATAGCACGGCTCTGGCTTCGGCCCGGCGCCGGGCCCGCAGGCCGCGATGGGTCGTCACGCCGTCGCCCCACAATTCAGGCTTTGTTGGCGGCTAGCTGCGAGTCTTGTCCTCAGGCTCCAGGCTGAGCGAGCAGCGCACCCCGTCCCATGGCCGTCATCGCCGCCTTCGTCCTCAATGCCGGGCTGAACTTCATCCTCGGCATCGCCATCGCCCGAATGCTGGGGCCGGCCGATTTCGGCCGGTTCGCCCTGGCGACGGCCGGTGCGGTCGTGCTCAACACGATCCTGTTCGAGTGGCTGCGGCTCTCCGCGACGCGGTTCTACTCGGCGCGGGTGCGCGAGGCCGAGCCCTGGATCCGCCAGGGTCTCGACCGGGCTTACTGGGTCGTCGCGCTGGCGCTGTTTGCCACCGCCGCCCTCTGCGCCGGGCTCGGGATCGCCGTCAATCCGACCCCCGAGGGACGTCTGGTCATGACCGCCGGCACGATGGTCGCGGCGATCGGCATCGGGTTGTTCGACTATCACGCGGCGCTCGCCCGCGCCCGCTTCATCGGCAGCGCCTATCTCCGGCTCGTGGTGTGGAAGAACGTCCTGGCCTTCGTGCTGATGGCCGGCACGGCATGGCTGTTTCCGCAGCCGGTCTGGGTGCTGATCGCGGGGGGCTTGAGCCAGTTCCTGGCGGTGCTGCCGATGCGCAAGATCCTGGGCGACGGGCTCTTGGGGCACCCGCCCGCCATCACGCCTGACCGGGCGCGAAAAACCTTGCGGCTGTTCGCGGCCTACGGTTTGCCCTTGATCGCGGCCAACGCCGTCTATCAGATCATGCCCTTCCTCAACCGCGCCGCCATCGCCGGCACCGCCGGCTTTGCCGAGGCCGGCTATTTCGCGCTCGCCGCCGATCTCGGCTCGCGGGCCTTCTCGACGCTTGGGGCTGCGCTCGACCTGCTGCTGTTCCAGATCGCCGTGCAGGCCGAGGAGCATCATGGCCGCGAGGCCGCCGAGACCCAGGTCGCGCGCAACATCGCCATCGTGGTGGCGCTGCTCCTGCCCTGCGCCGCCGGCTATTGGGCCGTGACGCCGGCACTCCAGGCACTGATCGTGCCGGAGGAGTTTCGCGGGCCGTTCGCGGACTACACCGACCTGCTGATCCCGGGCCTGTTCTGCCTCTCGATCATGAACTTCGCCCTCAATCCCATCTTCCAGATCCGACGCCGGACGAGTCCGGTGGTCGCCGCCGCGCTCATCGGGCTGGCCGTCAACACCGTCGGCCTCGTCCTGCTGCCGCGGATGATGGGACCGCAGGGCGTCGCCGTCGCGCAGACCTTGGGCCTCGTCGCGGCGGTCGCCGTGCTCGGCCTGCGGGCACTGACGGGGATCGAGCGCCTACGCCTGCCGGGTCGCGACCTGGCCCTCACCGCCGCCGCCTGCCTCGCCATGGTTCTGGCCGTGCTGCCGTTCCGCGGCCTGGAGCCGGCGCTTGCCCTGCCCGCCTGCATCGCGGCCGGAATGCTCGTCTACGGGGCTTTCGTCTGGTTCCTCGACATCGCCGGCCTGCGCAGCGCCGTGCGCCAGCGTTTCCCGAAGCGGCTGCCGGCCGCCGCGCGATAGGCGCGGACCTGGCGCAGACTCGGCTTGCCACCTCAGGCCAAACGGGGTTTGAGTCCGGGAGCTTCTCGAAGCTCCAGAAAAATCCCACGGGACGGAAACGATGACCTCATACGCGCCGGCGAGCGAGCAGGAGGCGGCTGCCATCGTGGCGCAGGCCGCCGGCCGGTCGGAACCGCTGCGTCTCGTCGGCGGCGGCACCAAGGCGGCGCTCGGCCGCCCACCGCAGGATGAGGCGACGCTCGCCGCGACGGGGCTCACCGGCATCACGCTCTACGAGCCGGCCGAGATGGTTGTCGCCGCGCGTGCCGGCACGCCGCTCGCCGAAGTCGAAGCACTGCTGGCCGGGCGCGGGCAGATGCTGCCGTTCGAGCCGATGGATCACCGCCCTCTCCTCGGCTCCAGCGGCGAGCTGACCTTCGGCGCGGTGGCGGCGGCCAACAATTCCGGCCCCCGCCGCATCAATGCGGGCGCAGCCCGCGACAGCCTGATCGGCGTGCGCTTCGTCAACGGCCGCGGCCAGCCGATCAAGTCCGGCGGGCGGGTGATGAAGAACGTCACCGGCCTCGACCTTGTGAAGCTGATGGCCGGCTCCTGGGGCACGCTCGGCCTGCTGACGGAGGTCACCTTCAAGGTGCTGCCCGTGCAGGAGCAGGTCGCGACCCTCGTGCTGCCGGGCCTTGCCGATGCCGCCGCGGTCGAGGCGCTCGCCACCGCCCTCGGCTCACCGTTCGAGCTGACCGGCGCCGCCCACTGGCCTGCCGGTGTCGGCGGGCCGGAGCCGCGCACGCTGATGCGCGTCGAAGGCTTTGCCAAGTCGGTCGGTTACCGCCTCGGCGAGCTGCGCCGCCTGCTGCGCCGCTACGGCGAGGCCCGGGTCGTCGAGGGCGAGGAGAGCGCTGCGCTCTGGCGTGCCGTGCGCGACGCGACTTCGCTCGCCGAGCCGCGCGAGTCCGCGATCTGGCGCATCTCCGTCGCTCCGACCCGCGGGCCGGCGGTCGCCGCGGCGATCGCGGCCGAGCGCGCGGCGCGCTGGTTCTACGATTGGGGCGGCGGCCTGATCTGGCTCGCCACCGATGCGTCCGACGATGCCGGCGCCGCCGTGATCCGCGCCGCGGTGAAGGCCGCCGGCAGCGGTCACGCGACCCTGGTGCGCGCGCCCGAGACCCTGCGCGCGGCTGTCCCCGTCTTCGAGCCGCTGCCCGAGCCGCTGATGCGCATCAGCGCCGGCATCAAGGCCGCGCATGATCCGGCCGGCATCTTCAACCCCGGCCGGATGTATGCGGGCGTGTGACCGAATGCGGCCTCAGAACACGAAGCGCAGGCCGGCATAGAGCAGCCCGGCCAGGGTGATCGCCGCCGGCAGGGTGAGCAACCACGCGGCGGCGAGGTTGCGCATGGTGGCCCATTGCAGGCCCGAGCCGTTGGCGGCCATGGTGCCGGCGACGCCGCTCGACAGGATGTGGGTGGTCGAGACCGGCAAGCCGTAGGCCTCCGCGAGGCCGATCGTGCCTGCGGCCGTGATCTCGGCGGACGCGCCCTGCGCGTAGGTCAGGTGCTTCTTGCCGATGCGGCTGCCGACCGTGACGACGATGCGCTTCCAGCCCACCATCGTGCCCAGGCCGAGCGCCAGGGCGACCGAGACCTTCACCCAGGTCGGGATGTAGCGGGTGCCATCGTTCAGGCTCGTCTCGTAGGTCTTCAGCACCTCCGCCTCCTCGCCGACGAAGAGGGCCTCCCGCTTCTTCAGGCTGTGGATGGCGTCCGAGGTGAGAAACATGTCGTTGCGCAAGTTCGGCGTCGCCGCCGCCGGAACGTGGCGGATCGCGCCGTACTCCTTCACCTTCGTGGCGATGTCGTCCGAGAGCGCGGCCAGGGCCGCGTAGGTCTCCGGCCGGTCGAGGTCTTTCTTCCCCAACGCCCCGGTGATCTGCGCGCGCCCCTCGGCCGGGCTCGGCATCGGGGCTTGGTCCGCCCGGTTCTGGAACACCGTCCGGGCGCGCTCCGAGACTTGCACGAAATGCGGCGTCGCCGACTCGGACATGGTCCGGTTGAGCGCGTAGGCGGTGGGCGCGGCGCCGATCAGGATCAGCATGATCAGGCCCATCCCCTTCTGCCCGTCATTGCCGCCATGGGCGAAGGAGACGCCACCGCAGGTGAGGATCAGTAGAGCGCGGATCCAGAGCGGGGGCGGCGTGTCGCCCTCCGGCTCTTGGTAGAGGGTGCGGTTGCGGATCACGAACCGCATCGTCAGCAGCAGCAGGGCCGCCATGACGAAGCCGACGAGCGGGCTGAACAGCAGGGCGCGCAGCACGCTCCACGCCTGATCCCACGGGACGCCGGAGGTGTCCGAGCCTTCGGTGGCGAGGAGCTGGTTGGCAAGGCCCACACCGAGGACCGATCCGATCAGCGCGTGCGAGGACGAGTTCGGCAGGCCGAGCGCCCATGTCCCCAGGTTCCACACGATTGCGGCGATGAGCAGCGCGAAGATCATCGCGTAACCGGCAGACGAGCCGGACTTCAGCACCAGTTCCACGGGCAGCAAGGTAACGACGCTGTAGGCGACGGCACCGGTCGAGACGAGGACGCCGAGAAAGTTGAAGACGCCGGAATAGACCACGGCGACGACCGGAGGCAGGCTGTGGGTGTAGATCACCGTCGCGACGGCGTTGGCGGTGTCGTGGAAGCCGTTCACGAACTCGAAGCCGAGGGCGATGAACAGTGCGAGGCCGAGCAGGGCGAAGGCACCGATCGCCAGCGGTGGCTGGCCGGCGGCCTGCATGTCCGTGATCAGGTTGAAGAGCGCGTAGCCGAGCCCTCCCACCAAGACGAGCAGGAAGAGGGCGGTTCCCCCCGGATGCATCTGGCCGTCGAGATCGGGGCCCCGTGGCGCGCGGGCTTCGATCGGTGCCGGACCCCGGTCCTGCAGGCTGAGCGCGTCTGACATTGAACCTCGAAGGAATCGACCCCGGCCCTCGACGATGCCGGGCACCGGGCCATCCGGTCTCGGACCCGGTCGCGGCCGGTGGTGCAGCGGCGCCCGCCCATCGACCGACACAACGTCAGGCTTACAAATGCCGCTCAGTGGGGAGGTTCCGTGAAGTTTCGATGACACGGATCAAAAGCAGATTTGGGCCGCAATCTCTTCCGGTCGTCGACCTCCCTGCCCTTTATCGGCTGATCTTGGACTGATGACGGGCGCTGCGCATGGCGGCATTCACGGTGGCATCAAGCCATGAGACGCCGGGGTTCGGATCATCGTAGAAGTACGTTCATGCTGACGCTCGCGCTCTCGCTCGCTCTCCTCGTCGTGGTGATCCTCATCATCGTCCGGCGGCGCCACCTCACCCTTCTCATGGGGTTGGGCAGCCTGATCGCGGCCCTGCTCGCCATGCTCTGGCTGCAGGATCTCGGGCTCCTGCCCGGCTCACAGGGCCCGTTGACTCACACCCGGCCTCTGACGCTGGATGACAGCCACCGATGACGGCGCTGCGGAGGGCGGCCAGGGAACTCTCCCGGCCTTCGCGCGTCTGCCGCGATGAACCGGCCTCCGCTCCGAGGCTCGTCGGATTGGAGACGTCCCTTGCGCAACCTTCTCCTGCTTCTGATCGTGCTCGCAGGCGGCTTCGTGCTGACGGCCATGTATGTCGCGCCGAACCAGCCCGAACTGCGGGGCTGGTACGAAACCAATGCCTGCCCGCATCTCGACCGGATCAGCCCGAAGATCTGCGAGCCGATCCGGGCCGCACGAGGCACGAGCGCGATCTGAGGCCCCGCTTGCGCCGAGCCTTCGACTGGTTCTTCCGCGACCGGCGTAGCGGCGCCGTCGTGATCGGCCAATGGCCGAACCTCCCGCTTTGGATCTTCGCCGCGGCCTCGGCCCTGGAATGGCTGCTCGAGGCGGTGACGCCCGGCCTGCCCGCTCCGGTCTTTGCGGGCCTTCGCATCGTCGCGCTCCTGAGCCTCACCGTCTGGGCGGTCGATGAGATCGTCCGCGGGGTCAATCCGTGGCGCCGCTGCCTCGGGGCCATCGTGCTGATCGGGATCGTCGTGAGCGTCAGCGGTCTGGGCCGCCTGTGAGCGACCCGTTCGACCTCCTCGTCATCGGCGGCGGCATCAACGGCGCCGGGATCGCCCGTGATGCCGCCGGCCGGGGCTTGCGCGTCCTGTTGTGCGAGCGGGGCGATCTGGCCGAACACACTTCGTCGGCCTCGACAAAACTGATCCATGGCGGCCTGCGCTACCTCGAACAGTACGAGTTCCGGCTGGTGCGCGAGGCACTGGCCGAGCGCGAGCGGCTGATGCGATTGGCACCCCACATCGTCTGGCCCTTGCGCTTCGTCCTGCCCTACGATGCGGGGCTTCGGCCGGCGTGGATGCTGCGGCTCGGGCTCTTCCTCTACGATCACCTCACCCGCCTCAAGACGCTGCCGGGTTCGACATCGTTGCGCCTCGATCGCGACGCGGCCGGCGCGCCGCTCCAGAAACGGCTGACGCGGGGCTTCGCCTATTCCGATTGCTGGGTCGAGGACAGCCGCCTCGTCGTGCTGAACGCGCTCGACGCCGCCGAGCACGGTGCGCAGATCCGCACCCGGACCGCCGTCGAATCCGCCCGTCGCGATGACGGTGCCTGGACCGTCACCCTCTACGATTCCGACAAGCGGCGGCGGGAGAGCGTGCGGGCGCGGGTCGTCGTCAACGCCGCCGGACCGTGGGTCGGCGAGACCCTGCTGCGGACGCTCTCCATCGAAGCCCGGCCGAAGGTGCGCCTCGTCAAGGGGAGCCACATCGTCGTCCGGCGGCTCTATGAGGGCGATCAGGCCTACATCCTGCAGCAGCCCGACCGGCGCATCGTCTTCGCTATCCCCTACGAGCGCGACTTCACCCTGATCGGCACCACCGATGTGGCGCATGAGGGCGGCCCTGGCCCGGTCGCCATCTCGGCCGAGGAGACACGCTACCTCTGCGCCTGCATCAACCGCTCGTTCGAACGGCAGATCGGCCCGGACGACGTGGTCTGGAGCTTTTCGGGGCTCAGGCCCCTCTACGACGACGCCGCAGCGAATGCCTCGGCGGTCACCCGCGATTACGTGCTCGAACTCGATACGGACGGTCCTCCGGTCCTCTCGGTGTTCGGAGGCAAGATCACGACCTATCGCCGGCTCGCCGAGCACGCCCTCGACCGGCTGGGGCCGCACCTGCCCGGCCTGAAGCCGGCCTGGACCGGGACCGCCCCCCTGCCCGGCGGTGACATCGACGGCGCGGATTTCGAGAGGTTCCTGGCAAGACTGGTCGCCGAGCGTCCCTTCCTCCCGGAAGCGACCGCCCGCCGGCTCGCACGCGCCTACGGCACCCGCTTGGATCATCTGCTCGGCGATGCGCGGGCGCTGTCCGACCTCGGCGAGACCTTCGGCGGCGATCTCAGCGTGCGCGAGGTCGATTACCTCGTGCGGCACGAATGGGCGCTCACCCCCGACGACATCCTGTGGCGGCGCTCGAAGCTCGGGCTCAGGATCGGCCGGGCCGACGTCGCGCGGCTCGGGCGCATTCTCGCCGCCCGGTCGGCCGATCCCGGCGCTCAGCGCCCGTAAACGTCCTCGACGCGGATGATGTCGTCCTCTCCCGTATAGGAGCCGACCTGTACCTCGATCAGTTCGAGCGGGATCTTTCCGGGATTGGTCAGCCGGTGCATCGAGCCGATCGGCAGGTAGACCGCCTCGTTCTCATGCACGAGCACGATCGAATCGTTCAGCGTCACCTCGGCCGTGCCCTTCACCACCACCCAGTGTTCGGCCCGGTGGAAATGCTTCTGCAGCGAGAGCCGCCCGCCCGGCGTCACCATGATCCGCTTCACCTGGAAGCGCTCGCCGATATCGATACGCTGATACCAGCCCCAGGGGCGGTACATCCGGCGGTGGGCATCCGCCTCCGGATGCGCCTTCTCGCGCAGCACGGTGACGAGATCCTTGACCTTGCCCGATTTCGCCTTTGCTGCGACCAGCACCGCGTCGGGGGTCGCGACCACCACGACGTCGTCGAGTCCGACCACCGTCGTCAGCCCGTCGCCCTCGCTGTGCACGAGGCTGCCCGTGGTCTCCACCAGTTCGACGCGGCCGCGCACGGCGTTGCCCTGGGCGTCGCGCTCCAGCACCTGCCAAACCGCCTCCCAGGTGCCGACATCGGACCACGCGAAGGAGACCGCGAGCACGCCCGCGCGGGTCGTGCGCTCCATCACGGCGTAGTCGATCGAGGTTTTCGGCGCCCGCGCGAAGGATTCGGCCTGGAGCCGCACGAAATCGAGATCGGTCGCGGCGTGGTCGAGGGCGCCGCGGGCGGCTTCCAGCACTTCCGATGCGTGCGCTTCCAGCTCGGCGATCATCACGTCGGCGCGGAACAGGAAGTAGCCCGAGTTCCACAGGGCGCCCTCCCCGATCAGACGCTCGGCGCCGGCCGCGTCCGGCTTCTCGACGAAGCGCTCGACCCGGTGAAGACCCGGCGCATCGGGAAGCGCGCCGCCGGTGCGGATGTAGCCGTACTCGGTCGCGGGCCGGGTCGGGGTGATGCCCAGCGTCATGATCTGGCCGAGTCGTGCGCCGACGGCGGCCGCCTGCGCGGCTCTCGCGAAAGCGGCGGCGTCCTCGATCACGTGGTCGGCGGCCATCACCAGCACCACCGTCTCCGGCCCGCGCCGCGCGCCGTGGAGCGCGGCCACCGCGACGGCCGCCGCGGAGTCGCGCCGCTCGGGTTCGAGCAGGATGTCGGCGCTGATGCGGCTCTGCGCGAGCTGCTCGGCGACGATGAAGCGGGACTCGGCCGAGGCGATGACCGTCGGCCGGGCGAACACGGCCGCATCGGCGACGCGGCGGACGGTGGCCTGAAAGGTGGAGGTCGCGGGATCGACCAGCGGCGTGAACTGCTTCGGCATGCTCTCGCGCGAGGCCGGCCATAGCCGCGTGCCCGAGCCGCCGCACAGGATCACGGGCAGGATCTTTTCGTGGTCTGCCTCGGCCATTGCCCAGTCCGTCGCGTATCGAGAGGCGCCAGCCGGTTGGACACAGATGCGGGAGCGGCGGGCGCGAAAAGTGACCCTGCCGTCTTAGCCGATCCACCCGCACGCCACCACGATGCAGGCCATGGGGCCTGCGATTCAGGTAAATCCGCGAGAAACCCGGATGAGGAACGGCGGAGGCATGAGCCTCCGCCCGGCCTTTGGAAACGCTACTCGGCCGCCTGCCGCTCGCCGTAGCCCAGGCGAATGTTGAGTTCGCCCAGAAGCTTCACCGCCGCGTCCGCGATCACGGTGCCCGGCGGGAAGATCGCTGAGGCGCCCGCGGCGTAGAGAGCATCGTAGTCGCCCGGCGGGATCACGCCGCCGACCACGATCATCACGTCGTCGCGGCCCTCCTGCTTCAGCGCGGCCTTGAGTTCCGGCACCAGCGTCAGGTGGCCCGCCGCCAGTGAGGAGACGCCGACGATGTGCACGTCGTTCTCCACCGCTTGGCGTGCCGCCTCGTCGGGCGTGGCGAAGAGCGGCCCGATATCCACGTCGAAGCCGAGATCGGCGAACGCCGAGGCGATCACCTTCTGGCCGCGGTCGTGCCCGTCCTGGCCCATCTTGGCGACCAGGATGCGCGGACGGCGCCCGTCATTCTCCTCGAAGGCCTCGACGAGGCCGCGGACCTTCTCCACCACCGGCGACATGCCGCCCACCTCCCGCTTGTAGACGCCCGAGATCGAGCGGATCTCGGCGCGGTGACGGCCCCAGGTCTTCTCCAGCGCTTCCGAGATCTCGCCGACCGTGGCCTTGGCCCGCGCGGCGTTCACCGCCAGTTCGAGCAGGTTGCCCTCGCCATCCGCGGCCTTCGTCAGAGCGGCCAAAGCCGCATCGACGTCGTCCTGGTTGCGCTCGGCGCGCAGGCGCTTGAGCTTGTCGATCTGCTTGGCGCGCACGTCGGCGTTGTCGACGCGCAGCAGGTCGATCTTCATCTCGTCGTCGGGCTTGTACTTGTTGATGCCCACGATGGTCTGGCGCCCGGAATCGATCCGCGCCTGGGCGCGGGCGGCGGCCTCCTCGATGCGCAGCTTCGGGATGCCGGCCTCGATGGCCTTGGCCATGCCGCCGAGCGCCTCGACCTCGCGGATATGCTCCCAGGCCCGCGCGGCGATGTCCCGCGTCAGCCGCTCGACGTAGTAGGAACCGCCCCACGGATCGATGATCCGGGTCGTGCCGCTCTCCTGCTGCAGGAAGAGCTGGGTGTTGCGCGCGATCCGTGCCGAGAAGTCCGTCGGCAGCGCCAGCGCCTCGTCGAGCGCGTTGGTGTGGAGCGACTGGGTGCCGCCCTGCGTCGCCGCCATGGCCTCGATGCAGGTGCGGGTGACGTTGTTGAACACGTCCTGCGCGGTCAGCGACCAGCCGCTCGTCTGCGAGTGGGTGCGCAGCGGCAGCGACTTGTCGGATTTCGGCTCGAACTCCTTGACGAGCTTCGCCCAGATCAGGCGTGCGGCCCGCATCTTGGCGATCTCCATGAAGAAGTTCATCCCGATCGCCCAGAAGAACGACAGGCGCGGGGCGAACTGATCGATGGTGAGGCCCGCTGCGAGGCCGGCCTTGATGTACTCGACGCCGTCGGCGAGCGTGTAGGCGAGCTCCAAATCCTGCGTCGCCCCGGCCTCCTGCATGTGGTAGCCGGAGATCGAGATCGAGTTGAACTTCGGCATGTTCTTCGAGGTGTAGCCGAAGATGTCCGAGATGATCCGCATCGATCCCTTGGGGGGATAGATGTAGGTGTTGCGGACCATGAACTCCTTGAGGATGTCGTTCTGGATCGTGCCGGCGAGCTTTTCGGGCGGCACGCCCTGCTCCTCGGCCGCGACGATGTAGAGCGCGAGAACCGGCAGCACCGCGCCGTTCATCGTCATCGACACCGTCATCTCGTCGAGCGGAATGCCGGAGAACAGCGTGCGCATGTCGTAGATCGAGTCGATCGCGACGCCCGCCATGCCGACATCGCCCGAGACGCGCGGATGGTCCGAATCGTAGCCGCGGTGGGTCGCGAGATCGAAGGCGACCGAGAGGCCCTTCTGGCCCGCGGCGAGATTGCGCCGATAGAAGGCGTTCGAATCCTCGGCGGTGGAGAAGCCGGCATATTGCCGGATCGTCCAGGGCTGGGTCACGTACATCGCCGGGTAGGGGCCGCGCAGATAGGGCGGCAGGCCGGGGAACGAGTCGATGCCCTCGCAGCCCTCGCGGTCCTCGGGTCCGTAGAAACCCTTCACCGGAATGCCCTCGGGCGTCATCCACGGCTCCCCGGCCGGCGGGGGCGGCGCCTTGAAGCCGTCGGCCGCATAGGCGACGGAGGCGAAATCGGGGATGCGGGAGCTCATCGTGCGTCGGTTCCTGGCGTCCGTCTCGGCGTCGGCGGAGACGATGATTTTTTTTGAGCATTATAGGCAAGCCACCAAACGCGGCTACTGTCCATAAGGCCGGGCTTACCGTCCTTG
This sequence comes from Methylorubrum sp. Q1, assembly GCF_004683995.1. Taxonomy (NCBI): domain Bacteria; kingdom Pseudomonadati; phylum Pseudomonadota; class Alphaproteobacteria; order Hyphomicrobiales; family Methylobacteriaceae; genus Methylorubrum; species Methylorubrum sp. Q1. The sequence continues at coordinate 108,085 of NZ_SRHQ01000009.1, forward strand.
CTTGCGCTGGCTTCCTGTCAGGTAACGGCGCCCGCGCGCATCCCAGCGCACGTTCGGCGCCGGCCCCGACGGCGCGGCGAGCCACGCCCTGCGTTGCGCGATCAGCGCCTTGAGCCGTTCGGCCCGCTTTTCCTTGCGTACGCAGTCTGAGGTGCAGCCGGCGTCGAAGCCGTGGGGGCCGCCTTCGCCGGAAAACAGGCTGACCACCGCCAACACGATCCCGACGATGCCGATCACGCCGATCACCAGCGCCGGCCACGCGAAGCCGAGGCCGACGAGGACGGCGATGGCGGCCTTGCCCGCCAGCGTTCCGACCACCTTCACTTTCAGGAGAGCGCCGAAGGTCGCCGCCGCGCCGCCCGATCCGCGTAACGCCCGCAGACTGCGCCTGCGGAAACGCTTGCGCGCGACCAGCGCTTCGAGCCGGCGCAATTCGCGCTCCGTCCGCCGCCGGGCCTGCGCCCGATCCTCCACCGCGTTCGCCCGCACGCCCTCTCCCCGTTGCGCTTGCCGTGCCGAATGTGCGGCGAGGCGAGCGTGACCGTCAAACCGCCGCTTTCTCCGGCTCGGGTCGTGGGAAACGCGAGGCGGACGGTTGGACGGGATGGCGACAGGGCGAAGAGCGCCGAGTGCGGCGCGGATCTGGCCGTTCCTGGCGGGCTTCGTCGTGGCCGAGCGTCGGCTCGGCGAGCGCGCCCAGGCCGCGGGCCGGCTGCCGGCCTTCGCCTACGAATTTCTGAGGTTCGGGGTGAAGCAGGGATGGGCCTGCCTGTTCGGCGGCCTCATCTGCGCGCTGCTCATCGGCACGCACCTGTTCTACCCGTCCGACGCGCCGCTCTCGCGCTACGATTTCCTGACGCTCGCCGCGATCCTGATCCAGGTCGCGCTGCTGGCGCTGGGCATGGAGACCTGGGAGGAGGCCAAGGTCATCGCGCTCTATCACGTCGTCGGGACGGCGATGGAGATCTTCAAGACCGGCGTCGGCTCGTGGATCTACCCGGAGGCGAGCTGGCTGCGCATCATGGGCGTGCCGCTGTTCACCGGCTTCATGTATGCCAGCATCGGCTCTTACATCGCCCGTGTCTGGCGCCTGTTCGACTTCCGCTTCACCCGGCATCCGCCGCTGGTGTTCACGCTCCCGCTGGCGGGGGCGATCTACCTCAACTTCTTCAGCCACCATTACATGGCCGACATGCGGGCGATGCTGTTCATCGCGACCGGCGTGCTGTTCGGCGGCACGGTCGTACACTTCAAGGTCTGGCACGCATACCGGCAGATGCCGCTGCTGCTCGGCTTCGTTCTCGTGTCGCTCTTCATCTGGCTGGCCGAGAACATCGGCACGGCAAGCCGGGTCTGGCTCTACCCGAACCAGGCGGCCGGCTGGTCGCCGGTCTCGGCGGCCAAGCTCGGCTCGTGGTTCCTGCTGATGATCGTGTCCTACGTGCTCGTCACGCTGGTGAGCCGGCCGGAGCCTTGCCCCGAGGCGGCACCTGCGCGGCCCACCGATCCGGCGCAGCCGCGACCCGCACGCTGAAGCCCCGATCAGTTGACGTAGGTGCGGATCCAGTTCGGGGAGAGGATTTCGCCCTCCTCGGTGATGATCCAGGGCTGCTTCGAGGGGTCGCCGAGGGCGCCCTTCGCGGCGAGGAGCGCCTCGCGCAGGGTATCGTAGCGCTCCGGCTGGGCCAGGGGAGACGAGGCCGGCAGGGTGCGCCAGATCGTCAGGTCGGCAGGACGTTCGAGAGCTTCGGTTTCCATCTCTTGCTCTTCCTGTTCGAACCGGTCCCGTTCGCGAAAGGATCGCGGCGACGACTGACGTCGCTGGGCCGGTATGTACAAAGTTCTAGGGCGATCGAAGCATCTCTGGGGCGGCTTTGCGATCAATTCGAGTGCTCGATAGCCAAACGATCACCGTTTCGTCGCAGTTCCTCGCCTGAACCTTGCCTTGGTTTCGCCAAGAATTGGTCCAGACCCGCCCACCGATGCCTTTTCATCAGTAGGACGACACTGCGTGTGAAACAGTATGCAATTGGTTACTCTTCGTAGGGGCATCCCTCGGTGCGGTGCCGCACGGAGCTTCCCTGTGCAGGAAAGCGGGGATTTGTTGACGGGACGCCACACCGGACACAGCTAAGTCTCAATCGCCGGACTCGCGCGCTTGGCAGCGCGACGGACCTGACTTTCAGGAGTTTGGTGGAGAGAACCTGAACGTAGCCCGTACCGCCGACGCGGCGCGGGTCATGGCTGGGCAAGAGCTGAGGTTGTCGGTGCCGGATCGCTTCGTGCGCGTCGCCTTGGGCGTGACGCTGGGCCTGCTGATCGCCTTCGTCGCGCAGCCCTACATCCTCGCCTTTCTCTACTCTGCGGACGCACCCCGCTCGGTGACGGCGCGCGGCGATCTCTCGGCGGCGGAGAAGACCACCGTCGATCTGTTCGCCCGCGCCTCGCCCTCCGTCGTCCACGTCTTCGCCCAGGCCGCGGCGCAGGGGCGCGCGCTGATGGAGCCGGACGATGAGTTCGGCCAAGGACCGGGAGGGGGGGAGCAGCAGGGCTCCGGCACGCAGACCGGCACCGGCTTCGTCTGGGACGCGGCGGGCCACGTCGTCACCAACAACCACGTTGTCGAGGCCGCGACGAAGGGCGGCGGCTCGATCTCCGTGCGGCTCGCCTCCGGCGAAGTGGTCGGCGCGCGGGTCGTCGGTACGGCGCCGAGCTACGATCTTGCCGTGCTCCAGCTCGGCCGCGTGGCCAAGATGCCCCCTCCCCTCGCAGTGGGCACCTCGGCCGACCTCAAGGTCGGCCAGTCGGCTTTCGCCATCGGCAACCCGTTCGGCCTCGATCACACGCTGACGACCGGGGTCATCAGCGCGCTCCAGCGGCGGCTGCCGACGCAGGAGGGCCGGGAGCTGTCGGGCGTCATCCAGACCGATGCGGCGATCAATCCGGGCAATTCCGGTGGGCCCTTGCTCGATTCCGCCGGGCGTCTGATCGGGGTCAACACCGCGATCTTCTCGCCCTCGGGCGCCAGCGCCGGTATCGGCTTTGCCGTGCCGGTCGATGTCGTGAACCGGGTGGTGCCGGATCTCATCAAGAACGGGCGGGTGCGCAATCCCGGCATCGGCATCATCGCCGGCCAGGAGGCGACCGCCGCCCGGCTCGGCATCGACGGCGTCGTGGTGCTGCGGGTGCTGCCCGGGTCGCCGGCGGCGCAGGCCGGTTTGCGCGGCGTCGATCCCCGCACCGGCACGATCGGCGACGTCATCGTCGGCGCCAACGGCCGCCCGGTCCACCGCCTGTCGGACCTGACCGCCGTGGTCGAAGAAGCGGGGCTCGACCGCCCGGTGAATCTCCTGGTGGAGCGCGACGGCCGCGTGCGGACGGTGCGGGTGAAGACCGCGGACGTGGCGCAGACGCGGTTGTAATCCCGCTTCCCGTAGGCGTGCGCCGGATGAGCGCTTTACGCGCGCACCGAACCGGCCGATGACCGCGGAATGCTCATTGCCTTCGGCCTTCTGGCGCTCATCGGATTCTGGTGGCTCGGCCGCCGCAACGGACGCCTGCCCTTCGGCCTGACGCCGCGCCTGCTCGCCGGCTACGCCCTGCTGGCGACGGCCTTCGCGCTGTCGTTGCGCGGCAGCTTCATCCTGGCCCTGCTGCTCGGTGCAGGAGGCGTCTGGCTCTCGGAGGGTGAGGCGGGCGTGATCCGGCGGGTCCGCGCGTGGCGCGGATACCGGGATCCGCGGCAAGTGCGGACGGCCGCGCTCGAACTCGACCTCGGCACCGACGGTGAGCCGATGGACGGGACCGTGCTCGTCGGGCCCTTCGCCGGCCGCCGCCTGTCGGCGGTGCCGTCGGAGGTGCTCATCGAGCTTGCCGCTTTGTTGAATGCCGACGATCCCGAGGGCGCCCGCGGGCTAGAGGCGTATCTCGACCGCCGGCAGCCCGGCTGGCGTGTAGACGCTGATGTCGACGGAGACCCGCGGACGGGCGGCCCGGCGAAGCCAGGGTCTATGACGGAGCAGGAGGCCTATCAGATCCTGGGGCTTGAGCGCGGGGCGTCCCTGGAGGACGTCCGCTCGGCTCATCGCACGCTGATGAAGCGGCTGCATCCCGACCAGGGCGGCAGCGTCGAGCGGGCGGCGCGCGTGAACGCGGCGCGTGACAGACTGGTGAACCGACATCGCTAGAACTCCACGCGCGTTGTCAGGGTCGATATGTCGAAGGTCGTCCAAGCCGCTTGATGCGGCTCTTGTCATCGGGCGACCGCCGGCCGAACGCGCCGGCAGCCGCACCGAGGAAGGTTGTCGGAGACGATCAGCTCCGGGTCGCGAAGCAGTTGAAGCCGTTCTTTTTCAGCGCGGCGCAGGCATCCTGCGCGGTGCTCTGTTCGGCGAATCCCGAGAAGCGGGCGCGGAACAGCGTGGTGCCGCCATGGGTGACGCGGACCGTGTAGGGCGCGGCCTTGGACAGCATGCCGGTACGGCTGCGGGCATCGGCGAGGATCGACTTCGCCTTGTCCTCGTCGTCCATGGCGCCGAGCTGGATCACCCAGGGGCTCGGCGTCACGGGCTTGGCGCTGTCGCCGCGGGCATCCTTCGGCGGGCCCTCGGCCCGGGAGGCGACGCCCTCCACGGCGGGCAAGCGGGCGGTCGACTTGCCGGCCGTGCCCGGGAACGGCGCCTGCCCCGCCGGACCGGCATAGGCCTGGGCGCCGCCCGGCAGCGCCTGGAGGGTGGTGCGGCGCGATCCCGGCGTCGTGGTGGCCGGCCGGATGTCGAGCGGGGCGTTGCTCGTGGAGCTCGTCGTCTCGATGTCTTCGTCATCCGCCGAGGCGAGGACTGTCCGGGTGCGGGAATCGGCCTCGGCGACGACCGCCGGGCGACCGCGCTCGGCCACCTCGACCACGGGTGCCGTCTGACGGCTGCCGGCAAAGGCGCGGGGCAGATTCGCGCGGACGAGGTCGGCCATGATCCGGTCGCGGCTCGCGCCCGATTTGCCGCCGAGCACGATCGCCACGATCTGCCGGTCGCCGAGCTTGGCCGCGGTCATCAGGTTGAAGCCGGAATCGCGGGTGTAGCCGGTCTTGATGCCGTCCACGCCCTCGACATTGCCGAGCAGGCGGTTGTGGTTGCCGATGGTCCGGCCGCGGAAGGCGAAGGAGCGGGTCTGGAAGTAGCGGTAATAGCGCGGAAAGCGATCCTGGATCGCGCGGGCCAGCAGGGTGAGGTCGTGGGCCGTGGTGATCTGGTCGGGGTCGGGCAGGCCCGAAGCGTTGGCGTAGTGGGTGCGGCTCATGCCGAGCGCCTTGGCCTTGCGCGTCATCATCTCGGCGAAGCGCGGCTCGGAGCCGGCGATGTTCTCGCCGATGGCGCAGGCCACGTCGTTGGCCGACTTGGTGACGAGCGCCTTGATCGCCTCCTCGACCGTGACGGTCGAGCCGGGGCGCAGCCCCAGCTTCGACGGCGCCTGGGCGGCGGCGTTGGCCGAGATCGAGAGCGGTGAGTCGAGGTCGTAGCGGCCCTTCTCCAACTGCTCGAACAGCATGTAGAGGGTCATCACCTTGGTGATGGAAGCCGGGTGGCGCAGCGCGTCCTCGTTGACCGCATGCAGCGTGCGGCCCGACTTCACGTCCACGACCATCGCGGCATAGGGCGGATTGTACCCGCTCACCGCCTTGCGGGCATGGCCTCGGCGTTTTGCCTCGGCCGGGTCGGCCACTGCGACGAGAAAACTCGTCGCCAGGAGCAGCACGGCGACAGCGCGGGACCCCGTGGTGGGCCGGCCTTCTACGCGACGCATCTCGAAACCTTCGCCTCGACAACCGGACGTTCAAGCCCGGCTGGCACCCTTCACGAACGCCGCCATCGGGTTCGCAATCTCTGTCGAAGACGGTAGGATGAACGCGGTTACGCGGCCGTTAATGCCGGCCGTTGCGGGCGCGAGATCGTCCTTTCGCCACAGGGGTTAAGCTGATCTTGATGAGACCGGCTCGGCGAGGCCGGCGTCGGCGTCATCCGATCCGCCATGCGGCGTTTCGTCTTCGGATCCAACGACGGCTGCGCCGCCTCTCGCGCGTGGGCGCGGGGAGTGCGCGCGGGGTGGCTGCGCGTTCAAACAGTACGGACAGTTTCACGCACCTCACTGGCGCAGGCGCCGATCGGCCTATAGATTGCCTGTTGAGCGTTGCGCCCCTCACCGGGACGTCGGCGCCGAAGGCTGCCAGACCAAGGTCGCTTCGATTCAGATGTCTTCCAAGCTGATCCAGGACAACGTGCAGGAGGCGGGTCGGGGACGCGTTCCGGTGCGCGCGGCCTCGACTCCGCCCGGTTCGGGCGACGACGACCGCTCGGGCACCGCGATCATCACCCGCACCAAGCCGCGGGCGAAGCGGCCAAGCCTGTACCGCGTGCTGTTGCTCAACGACGACTACACGCCTCAGGAATTCGTCGTGCACATCCTGGAGCGGTTCTTCAACAAGAACCACGACGACGCCTACCGGATCATGATGCACGTCCACCACAATGGTGTGGGGGAGTGCGGCGTGTTCACCTACGAGGTCGCGGAAACGAAAGTGACGCAGGTGATGGATTTCGCCCGCAAGCACCAACATCCGCTTCAGTGCGTTATGGAAAAGAAATAGGCATCCAGCGAAGGCCAGAGCATTGCCCAGCTTCTCACGTAGCCTCGAGCAAGCCCTCCACCGCGCCCTGGCCCTGGCCGGAGAGCGCCGCCACGAATACGCGACCCTCGAACACCTCCTGCTCGCCCTCGTCGATGATCAGGATGCGGCCGCGGTGATGAAGGCCTGCAACGTCGAAACCGACGTCCTGCGCCGCAATCTCATCGAGTACGTCGACACCGAACTCTCGAACTTGACGGGCGACGGGCGCCAGGATGCCAAGCCGACCGCCGGCTTCCAGCGGGTGATCCAGCGGGCCGTGATCCACGTCCAGTCCTCGGGCCGCGAGGAGGTGACCGGAGCCAACGTGCTCGTCGCGATCTTCGCCGAGCGCGAGAGCCACGCCGCCTACTTCCTGCAAGAGCAGGACATGACCCGCTACGACGCCGTGAACTACATCAGCCACGGCATCGCCAAGCGGCCCGGCGCGTCCGAGGCCAAGCCCGTGCGCGGCGCCGAGGAAGAGAGCGCGTCCGAGCGTCCCGGCGTCGAGGAGAGCGAAGCGCGGCCCAAGAAGAAGGGCGATGCGCTCGATGCCTACTGCGTCAACCTCAACAAGAAGGCCCGGGACGGCAAAATCGACCCGCTGATCGGACGCCATTCCGAGGTCGAGCGCACGATTCAGGTGCTCTGCCGACGCCAGAAGAACAATCCGCTGCTGGTGGGCGACCCCGGCGTCGGCAAGACCGCCATCGCCGAAGGGCTCGCGCGCAAGATCATCCAGCACGAAGTGCCGGAAGTTCTGGCCGACGCGACGGTCTTCTCCCTCGACATGGGAACGCTGCTCGCCGGCACCCGCTACCGCGGTGACTTCGAGGAACGCCTCAAGCAGGTGATGAAGGAGATCGAGGCGCACCCCAACGCCATCATGTTCATCGATGAGATCCACACCGTGATCGGTGCGGGTGCCACCTCGGGCGGTGCGATGGATGCCTCGAACCTCTTGAAGCCCGCTCTGGCCTCCGGCGCGCTGCGCTGCATCGGCTCGACCACCTACAAGGAGTACCGCCAGTACTTCGAGAAGGATCGCGCCCTGGTGCGCCGGTTCCAGAAGATCGACGTCAACGAGCCGTCGATCCCGGACACGATCGAGATCCTCAAGGGGCTGAAGCCGTATTTCGAGGAGTTCCACAAGCTCAAGTACACCGCCGAGGCGGTGAAGGCGGCGGTGGAGTTGTCGGCGCGCTACATCAACGACCGCAAGCTGCCCGACAAGGCGATCGACGTGATCGACGAGACCGGCGCCTCGCAAATGCTGGTGCCGGAGGCGCGCCGCAAGCGCACCATCGGCGTCAAGGAGATCGAGACCACCATCGCCACGATGGCGCGCATCCCGCCTAAAACCGTGTCGAAAGACGACGCGGTGGTTCTCAAGAACCTGACCGAGAACCTGAAGCGGGTGGTCTACGGCCAGAGCAATGCCATCGAGGCGCTGACCTCGGCGATCAAGCTCGCCCGTGCAGGCCTGCGTGATCCCGACAAGCCGATCGGCTCCTACCTGTTCGCGGGCCCGACCGGCGTCGGCAAGACCGAAGCGGCCAAGCAACTCGCGGCCTCGCTCGGCGTCGAGATGCTGCGGTTCGACATGTCGGAATACATGGAGCGCCACACGGTCTCGCGGCTGATCGGTGCCCCGCCCGGCTATGTCGGCTTCGATCAGGGCGGCCTGCTCACCGACGGGATCGACCAGCACCCGCATTGCGTGCTCCTGCTCGACGAGATCGAGAAGGCGCATCCGGACCTGTTCAACATCCTGTTGCAGGTCATGGATCACGGCAAGCTGACCGACCACAACGGCAAGCAGGTCGATTTCCGCAACGTCATCATCATCATGACGTCGAATGCGGGCGCCTCGGATCTGGCGAAGTCGGCCTACGGCTTCACGCAATCGAAGCGCACCGGCGACGACGTCGAGGCGATCAACCGGCTGTTCGCGCCGGAATTCCGCAACCGCCTCGACGCGATCATCTCGTTCGGCCACCTGCCGAAAGAGGTCGTGTCCAAGGTCGTCGACAAGTTCGTGCTCCAGCTCGAAGCGCAGCTCGCCGACCGCAACGTCACGATCGAACTGTCGGACGAGGCCCGCGAATGGCTCGTGGAGAACGGCTACGACGACGCGATGGGCGCTCGCCCCATGGCCCGTCTGATCCAGTCCACGATCAAGACGCCGCTCGCCGACGAGGTGCTGTTCGGCCGCCTCAAGGATGGTGGTGCCGTCAAGGTGGTGCTGAAGAAGCCGGAGGCCGAGGACGGCAAGGGCAAGGCGGAACTCGGGTTCGAATTCCCCGCCGGACCGGTCACCCCGAAGCCGGAAACCGACGTTGCCAACGCGGCCAAGCGCAAGCGCTCGAAGCCACGCTCAGCACCGCGCAAGAAGGCGGCCAAGCGTGACGTTGGTCCGTCCGGCGGTGGATCGTCCGGTGGCGGTTCCGTCCGCACTGTGCCGAAGGTTCCGCTGAAAGTCTGAGAGTGCAGGGCCGCTCGTTCGCAGGAGTGAGCGGCCTTCGAAGCCGGCGCGGGTTGCGTTCCTGCGCCGGCTCCCGGATATGGGCGGCGCCGCGCTCTGCCAGAGGGGCCGGTATCGGCCAGCAATGAGGGTAGCATGACGAGCGACGCGCAGGAGGAGCCCCTCACGCCTGTCGCGCCACCGCCGGCTCCGGTGCGGCCGAAGCCGTTGACGTCCCGCGAGAGACGCCGTCGCCGTCGCAAGTCGCGTCATCGCGGCGAGGAGATTCTCGGCTGGATCCTGGTGCCGGTGATCCTGTTCGGCCTGTTCTGGGGCGTGAACGCGGTCCTTGAGGCGATGGGCACCAGCCCCGGCGTGGTGTGGGATCAGCTCTTGCAGGTGAAGGCCGCGCTCGAGAAGAAGATGTAGCGCAGCCTGCCCTACCCTATTCCGCCGCTGCCTTGCTCAGCCCGATTCGCCGCCAGATGGTGCTCAGCGCATCCACGAGGTGGTCGATGTCGGCATTGGAATGCAGCGGCGAGGGCGTGATCCGCAGGCGCTCGGTCCCACGCGGCACGGTCGGGTAGTTGATCGGCTGCACGTAGATGCCGAACTCATCGAGCAGGGTGTCGCTGATCGCCTTGCACAGCACGGGGTCGCAGACCATCACCGGCACGATGTGGCTGCGGTTGGCCAAAGTCGGGATGCCCGCCGCGTCCAGCGCCTGCCGCACCCGCGCCACCCGTTCCTGATGCCGCACCCGCTCGACGCTGCTCGCCTTGAGGTGGCGGATGCTTGCCGCGGCGCCGGCCGCGACCGCGGGCGGCAGCGAGGTCGTGAAGATGAAGCCCGAGGCGAAGCTGCGCACGAAGTCGCAGAGCTGCGTCGATCCGGTGATGTAGCCGCCATGGACGGCGAACGCCTTGCCCAGCGTTCCCTCGATCACGTCGAGCCGGTGGGCGAGCCCCATCCGCTCCGAGATACCGCCGCCTCGCGCGCCGTAGAGGCCAACCGCGTGGACCTCGTCGAGATAGGTGAGCGCCCCGTGCGCCTCGGCGACGTCGCAGATCTCGTCGATCGGGGCGATGTCGCCATCCATGGAATAGACTGACTCGAAGGCGACGAGCTTGGCCCGGCCCGGCTCGATCAGCCGGAGCTTGCGGTCCAGATCCTCCGGATCGTTGTGACGGAAGATCTGGCGTTCGGCCCGGCTCGAACGGATGCCCTCGATCATCGAGGCGTGGTTGCCCTCGTCGGAGAAGACGACGCAGCCCGGCAGCTTCGAGGCGAGCGTGCCGAGTGCCGCCCAGTTCGAGACGTAGCCGGACGAAAAGATCAGCGCCGCTTCCTTTCCGTGGAGGTCGGCGAGTTCCTGCTCCAGGAGCACGTGATAATGGTTGGTGCCGGAAATGTTGCGGGTGCCGCCCGCGCCGGCTCCGCATCGGTCGATCGCCTCGTGCATCGCCTGCAGTACCGACGGATGCTGGCCCATGCCGAGATAGTCGTTGGAGCACCAGACGGTGACGTCGCGCTCACCGCCGGGGCTGTGATGCGTCGCGTAGGGAAAACGCCCCGCCTGCCGCTCCAGATCGGTGAAGACGCGGTAGCGCCCCTCCCGGTGGAGCCCGGTGATCGCATTGCCGAAGAACGCTTCGTAATCCATTCCGTCCTCCCCGAAGAAGATGATGCCGGTGGGCGGATCTTGCGTCCGCCTCACCTCATTCGCGGTGTATCGCCCGGGTTTCGGGCATCTCGGCCGCCGTGGGTGCGGTGCGCCCCGGAAGGCTCCAGTTCCACAGCGCCGCCGAGGGCAGCGGCAGCATCAGGAACCAATGCTCCAGGGTGGCGAGCGCCGCGAGCGTCGCGACCAGAGCAAAGCCCGTGACCGTCTGCGGCGCCGCCGCATCCCCGAGCGCGCCGCGGGCGAGCAGAACCGTCGCTGCGGTCCCCAGCGTCACCGAGAGCGGAAACAGCGGGTTCATCGGCCGCCGGCTCAGGTAGCAGGCGAGATAGCCGAGATGCGGCGGCAGGAACTCGGCGTGGAGGTTGCGCACGCCGAGGAACAGGTTGAGCCGCGCCGAGGCGTTCATCAGTGTGAGCAGGCCGTAGGTCCAGAGCGCGACCCGGTTCCCCTCCCCCCAGGTGAGGCAGAGGATGGCGAGCCCGCCGATCAGGATCGCGAATTCATGCCACAGGCTGGTGGCAAGCGCCGCGAGGAAGCGATCGAATCCACGCAGGTTCGGCGCGCAGGCGGCGGGCTTCGGGCCGGAGATGAAGCCCATATAGTAGCTCATCTCCTGCCAGCCCCAGACGATCACAGCGGCGGTGAAGCCGAGATAGGCGCCCGTCTCCGTGTCGTCGTCCGCGACCGCGCGGATCGTCCAGAGCGCGCCGGCCAGGACGGCGCTCGCCGCGACCATGCTGCGGGCGTGCGTCCGCCGCGGCAGGTGCTGGAGCACCAGCACCAGCCCGGTGGCCGACCACCACAGCAGGACGGCGTAGAGCGCCGGAGCGGCGTAGACGCCCATGCTACCAGACCGGATCGAGGCGGATGTCGGCGGGCATCGCGTTCTGCTTCACCGGAAGCAGGTAGAGCCGCGCGAAGGTCGCCGCCGCGACCAAGGTCTGGACGCCGTGCTTCAGCTTGCCCGACAGGCCTCCTTCCGCCTTGGCGGCGGCGATCTTGTCGGCGCAGACCAGCAGCCGGTCGAGCCCCGCCTTGAAGCGGGGATCGTCGAGATCGAGGGTGATCGGGAAGGTCTGTTTCGAGATCTCGGAGGTGATCCGGAAGACCTTGAAGTCGTAGTCGGTCGGATCGACCCCGAGCGCCTTATGGAAGGCCGGGCGGCAATGGTCGCGGACATACATCGTCGCGAACACCGCCAGCAGGAAGAAGCGGATCCAGTAGCGGTTGATCCCCGTCGTCAGCTTCGGGTTGGCGCGCATGAGCAACGCGAACGCCTCGCCGTGGCGGAACTCATCGTTGCACCACTTCTCGAACCACTTGAAGATCGGGTGGATGCGCCGCTCCGGATGCCGCTCCAACTCGCGGTAGATCGTGATGTAGCGGGCGTAGCCGATCTTCTCGGACAGGTAGGTCGCGTAGAAGATGAACTTCGGTTTGAAGAAGGTGTACTTCTTCGCCTTCGTCAGGAAGCCGAGATCGACGCCGACGCCGAAATCCTTCAGCGTGTCATTGATGAAGCCGGCATGGCGCGCCTCGTCGCGGCTCATGAAGCCGAACAGCTCCTTGATGTCCTTGTTCTTGGCGCGCTTGCGCATCTCCGCGTAGAGCACGCAGCCCGAGAATTCGGCGGTGATCGAGGAGACGAGGAAGTCGAGGAACTCCTTGCGCAACTCCGGGTCCATGTCGGCAAGGTCGCAGTCGAACGCCTCGTTGCGCACGAAGTGGCGCTTGTTCGGGTCCGAGCGCAACTCCTCGATCAGGATGTCCCACTCGCGCCGCACGGGCTCGACATCGGTGCGGTCGAGCTCGTCGAAATCGGTGGTGTAGAAGCGCGGGCTCAGGAAGGTCGTCTGCTGCGCGCTCTTGGTCGATTCGTTGAGCGGCTGGCGCGGGAACGGAACTCCCGTCGCCGGTTGGGGCTGAACGTTGGCGTTCACAGCTTCCTCCGTTCGGAAAAGCTCACCTCGTAGAGCTCGGTCAGCTCGAGATGGGCGATCAGCTTGGTCCAGGCCCGCTCCAGCCGGCCTGCGCGGGTCACGGTGGCGGTGCGGCGCACGGTGAGGCGCTCGCCGTAGGGCACCTCGGTCGGCGCATCGTGAACCTGGACCTCGTCGCCGGGCTCGATCTCGAACCCGCCATCGAGCGTCACATGCGCGTGCAGGCTCTCCGGCGTCTGTTCGATCTCGACGGTGCAGGGCACCTCGACGACCGTCTTGCCGATCCAGGCCATGTCCGCCCCCTCTCCCATCACCGCAGCTCCGTGCCGGGAAGCAGGCGGGCGAAGGCCTTCGCGTTCGAAGGGCCGAAGGCCAGCAGCGGCACGTGCCGCCCGGTGGCCCCATCCTCCAACGACAACGTCCCGTTGTCGAATCGCGTGAGGGTGAACGGGGGCTCGCGGCTCAGGCCTTCCCGCTGCCGGGCCTGGGCGAGCCCCCGCAGCGTGCCCCGGATGAAGCCGTCCTGCCCAGGCTCGATCCGGGCGACCAGTTTCCCGTCGCTGGCCTCGCGCAGGTCGATGGCGCCATCCGGCTGGTCCTCGGCGTGGAAGGCCAGCGTCTGAACCGGGTGGGCTGCCGGTGTCTGCGGCTCCGTCTCCTGGCCGCGGCCGAGGGCGACGGCGAAAATCGCCACCGCGAGCAGGGCCGCAACGGCCAGAAGCGCCGGCCGCTGGGATTGCGGCTTCTGCGGCGGACGGCGGAAGTTCAGCTCGACGGGCATCGGTCTCACTCTCGGCTATCGGGCACCGGCGGTCGCGAGGCGGCCGGGGGCAGCGCTCGCACGCCCGGTCGCGGCGGATTCCACGGTGCGCGCCGGACCTTTGGCAGGTCCTTCACCGACTCTCTCGGGCGAACCTTCGATCTGTGCCGCGAGCGCCGGTGCGAGCAGGTCCACCACGCTCCGGGCCTCGGGCACCGAGCGCAGCATCGGCTCCGGCCGGCTCACCCGCCAGGGCCGGGCATGCGGCCAGAGATGCAGGTAGGCGACCCGCTCGCCCGGCGGCAGGCGCAGGGGGATGTCGCCGGTCCCGTCGGAAAACAGCCGCAATCCCGCCGACTCGATTCGGGTGAGCGGCAGGTTGAGGGTGATCGGCAGGGCGATGCCGACATGCAGCACCATGCGCCGGTCGGTCAGCGTGTAGACCGTGGTGCGGTGGACGAGCCAAGCGAGGAAGCTCAGCAGCCCGAGCGCCGCAACGCCGATCAGCAGGGTCGGGCCCGCCACGGCGAGCGCCCGCGTCGGCCCTCCGCTCGCGGCGGCACCGATGGCCAGCACCGTGGCGGTGCCGGCGAACCACACCATGACGAGCCTGGCGTGGAAGGCGCGCAGCAACACGCCGGAGAGGCTCGGGGCGCCGCGCCACAGGATGCGCTCGCCCGGCGGCAGGGGACCGGGCAGGCCCCGCAACGTCCCTTCGGGCAGGAAGTCGGAGTCGCTCATAGGATCGGCCCTCAGAAAATGGGTTCTTGGCGAGCGGGCGAGGCGTAGAGGGTGCCGGCGCCGAAATAGGCCATGATCCGCTCTTCCTCGAGCAGGGTGACGGAGTCGGGATCCTTGGTGCCGGGGATGTCGGCGAACTGCGCCGCCAGCAGCGCCTCGGTCTTCACCGTGCGGGAGAATCGGCCGGTGGTGCAGAAGGTCACCGGCATCAGCACCCGGCGTCCGCCGGCACCGAGTTCGACCTCGTAGTAGCGCACGAAGGATTCGCCGCGATCGAGCCAGAGATCGACGACGGTGCCGGCGACCTGCCGGTCGGCGCCGAAGACCGGCATGCCGATCGGGTTCGGTCCGTCCTCGTGGACCACGAAGGCGTCGGCGACGCGTAGGGGGACGATGCGGTACTCGTTGTCCCAGGTCCGGTCGTGCTCGTCGTGGCGCGGAACCCAGGAGCCGGGGCCGACGCCGGCCTGCAGCGACGTGTCGGTGCGGAAGTAGGGCGCGCCGGGGAAGACCTCGCGGCGGGCGCTCGGCACGTTCGAGTCGTAGGCGATGTTGGTCTGCGGCGCGTACATCGTGTGGCCGCTCGACAGATGGAAGGCCTTCGGCATCGGGATCAGGATCGGGTCCGGGCTCTTCAGCCGGCCGGCCGCCTCGTTCTCCAGCGGATAGCCCTCGCGGCGATCCTCCCGGCGCAGGTAGAAGACCAGGCCGGCGAAGAAGATCCAGAACGCGTAGAGCGTGACCTGCGCGACATCGATGTAACCGGTGATCTCGCCTCTGGGCATGGCAGGCCTCCGATCAGGTGGGGCGGTTGACGAGGGGGTCGAACGAACCGGAACGCCGCTCGTCCGGACGGATGGAACCGGGGGCGTCCGCGCGTACGAGCGGGCCGAGCGCGACCAGCGTGGCGAACAGCAGCGCGATCTCGACGTGGTAGACGATGAGGTAGCCGATTGCCGGCTCGTTCATGCCCTCGCCGAGCGCACCCGATTGCGCCACGGCGGCGCCGAGATCGCGCAGGATGCCGCTGGCGGCGATGGCGAGGCCGGCGGCGGTGGCCTGCGCCGCGCCCCAGGCGCCCAGCGCAAGGCCGGTATCGTCCGGCCCGGCCTTGGCCATGGAGGCGGTGAGCGTGCCGTGGGCGAACAATCCGCCGCCAATGCCGATCAGCGTGACCCCCGCTGCGAACAGCCGGGCCGAGGCGAGGGGTGCTGCGAAGATCACCGCCGAGAAGGCGGCGATGCCGATCACCGCGCCTGTCGCTGCCACCCGATAGGGGTCACCGCCGCGGTTGAGCCAGCGCGCCGCCGCGATCAGCCCCAGCCCGCCGCCGGCCGCGAGCATCGCGGTGAGCGCCGTGGTCTGGGCCACCGTCAGGCCGAGGATCTGGCCGCCATAGGGTTCGAGCAGGATGTCCTGCATCGAGAAGGCTGCAGTGCCGAGCGCGATCGCCGCCAGCCGCCGCCGCGCGGTGCCCTCCCCGGCATAGCCGCGCCAGGACTGGGAGAAGCTCGGCCGCGGTGCCGCCCTTTCGGTGCGGTGCGGATCGCGCGGCTCCTGTTTCCACAGGGCGATGCCGTTGAGCACGATCGTGACCAGTGCCGCGCCCTGGATCACCTGGATCAGGCGGACCGCGGAGAAATTCGCCAGCGCCAGCCCGAACAGCACGGCGCTGCCCATCATGCCGGCCAGCAGCATGGCGCAGAGGAGCGCCACCACCTTCGGGCGGGCATGCGCCGGGGCGAGGTCGGTGGCCAGCGCCAGCCCGACGGTCTGGGTGGTATGGAGCCCCGCGCCGACGAGCAGGAAGGCGAGCGCGGCCGCGACATGGCCGACCCAGAGCGGACCGGTGGTGTCGCCCGACAGGATCAGCAGGGCGAACGGCATGATCGCCAGCCCGCCGAATTGCAGCAGCGTGCCGAACCAGATGTAGGGCACCCGCCGCCAGCCGAGCACGGAGCGGTGCGTGTCCGAGCGGAAGCCGACCAGCGCCCGCAGGGGGGCGAACAGGAGTGGCAGCGACAGCATCACCGCGACGATCCAGGCCGGCACTGCAAGCTCGACGATCATCACCCGGTTGAGCGTGCCGATCAGCAGCACGGCGGCCATGCCGACCGTGACCTGAAACAGCGCGAGCCGCATCAGGCGCCCGAGCGGCAACTCCTTCGTCGCCGCATCGGCGAACGGAAGGATCGCCGGGCCGAGGCGGAGCAGCGCCTGGGTGATGGCGAGGCCGGATTTCATCGAGCGGCCCCGGTCTCGCTCGCGGGCGACGCATCCCTGCGCAGCTCGATCGCGTTCGAGAGGTAGAACCCGCTGTTCACCCGCTGCGTCCGCTCGACGGCGAAACGGGCCAGCGCCCGCTCTCCGGCGATGCGCCGCCGCAGGCCGCTCTCCGTGATCGGCACGATGGCAGGAGCCCGGTCGGCCTTCGGGAACAGCTTGCCGGCCGCGTGCATCAGCGTCAGCAGCGCCGTGCGCGGGGCGACGGTGAAGAGCAGGCTGCCATCGGTGCGCAGCGACAGTTCGGCGAGCGCCCGGACAATGTCCGGCGCCTGATAATGGATCAGCGAATCCATCGCGACGATATGGTCGAAGCGGCCGAGCCAGGGGTCGAGCATGTCGCCGACCCGGAACGTGACCGAGCCGGGGCCGGGGATCGCGGGCAGGCGCTCGCGGGCGAGCCCGACCAGCGTCGGCGAGACGTCGATCGCCACCACTTCGGCACCCCGGCGCGCGGCCTCGACCGCGAGCGCCCCGGTGCCGCAGCCGGCATCCAGCAGGCGCAGGCCGGTCAGATCCGCCGGCAGCCAGCCGAGCAGGTTCGCGCGCATGGTGTCGCGCCCGGCCCGCACCGTGGCGCGGATCTTCGAGACCGGCGCGTCGGAGGTGAGGCGCGACCATGCCTCGACCGCGGTGCGGTCGAAGTAGGTCTCGAGTTGGGAGCGGCGGGTGAGGTAGGGCGTGCTCATCGATCGCGTCCCGAGATCAGTCGAAGCCGAGGAATTCGAACAGGTCGCGGTCCTTCATCGGAACCGCCTCGCAGGGGTCGGCGCCGGACCAGAGCGTCTCGGCGAGCTGCATGTACTCGTCGGTGACGGCCTTCAGCTCCGGCGTCGGCTCCATCTCGAACAGCGTCGATTTCTTCAGTCGCGAGCGCCGCACCACGTCCAGGTCGGGGAAGTGTGCAAGGCGGCGCAGGCCCACCGCTGCGTTGAAGCGGTCGATCTCGTCGGTCTTGGCCGAGCGGTTGGCGATGACGCCGCCGAGCCGCACGCCGTAATTCTTCGACTTGGTGTGGATGGCCGCGACGATGCGGTTCATCGCGAAGATCGAGTCGAAGTCGTTGGCGGTGACGATCAGCGCGCGGTCGGCGTGCTGGAGCGGCGAGGCGAAACCGCCGCACACCACGTCGCCGAGCACGTCGAACACGACGACGTCGGTATCCTCCAGCAGGTGATGCTCCTTGAGGAGCTTCACCGTCTGCCCGACGACGTAGCCGCCGCAGCCGGTGCCGGCGGGCGGTCCGCCGGCTTCGACGCATTTCACGCCGTTATAGCCCTCGACCACGAAATCCTCGACGCGCAGCTCCTCGGAGTGGAAGTTCACGGCCTCCAACGCGTCGATGACGGTCGGGGCAAGACGCTTGGTGAGTGTGAAAGTCGAGTCGTGCTTCGGATCGCAGCCGATCTGCAGGACGCGCTTGCCCAGCTTCGAGAAGGCGACCGAGAGGTTCGAGGAGGTGGTCGACTTGCCGATGCCGCCCTTGCCATAGACGGCGAAGACCTTGGCGGTGTCGATCCGGTCGTTCGGGTCGAGCCCGACCTGAAGGCTGCCCTCCTCGCGGCGGACGGGAACCGGATTTCGGATGGCGATGTTCATGCCGCGACTCCTGCGGTGATCCTGGGCAAGGCTCCGGGCGTGACGCCCTCCAGCCGGTCCTCCAGTTCCTCCTCGGCACGGTCGAGCGCGTCGCGCATCGCCGGGTCGGGAGTCCAGAAGCCGCGGCGGTGAGCCTCGATCAGGCGGCTGGCGACCTTGGCGCAGGCCGTGGGGTTGAGCGTCGCCATACGGTCGCGCATCACGTCGTCGAGGACGAAGGTCTCGGTGATGCGCTCGTAGATCCAGGGCTGCACCGCGCCGGCGGTGGCGGACCAGCCGACGGTGTTGGTCAGGGTCGCCTCGATCTGGCGCACGCCCTCGTAGCCGTGACCGAGCAGGCCCTCGTACCATTTCGGGTTCAGCATGCGGGTGCGGGTTTCCAGCGCCACCTGCTCGTCGAGCGAGCGCACGCGCCCCTCCCCGCGGGTCTGGTCGCTGATGTAGATCGGCACCGCCTCGCCGCGGGCGCGGGCCACCGCCCGGCCCATGCCGCCGAGCCCGTCGAAATAGTGATCGACCGATGTGACGCCGAGTTCGACCGAATCGAGGTTCTGGTAGGCGAGATCGACCCGCGACAGCACCGCCTTCATCAGGTCGCGCCGGGGCGCCGGACGGCCCGACCGGTCGTAGGCGAAGCTCTTGCGGCGCGAGAACGTCTCGCAGAGTTCGTCCTCGTCATCCCAGCGGCCGGATTCGACGAGATGGTTGACGTTGGCGCCGTAGGCTCCCTCCGCGTTGGAGAAGACCCGTAGGGCCGCCGTCTCGAAGTCGCAGCCTTGCTCGGCCTGGATCGCCAGCGCGTGCTTGCGCACGAAGTTTTTGTCGGCCGGCTCGTCCGCGCTGGCCGCCAGAAAACTCGCTTCCGCCAGGAGTTTGGTCTGCAAGGGCAGAAGATCGCGAAAAATTCCCGAGAGCGTGACCACCGCATCGATGCGCGGACGGCCGAGTTGTTCGAGCGGGATCAGCTCGGCCCCGGCGAGGCGGCCGTAGCCGTCGAAGCGGGGCGCTGCGCCGATCAGCGCCAGCGCCTGGGCGATGGGGCCGCCCTCACTCTTCAGGTTGTCGGTGCCCCACAGGACGAGCGCGACGCTCTCCGGCAGTGCCCGGCCTTCCTCGAGGTAACGCTCCAGCACCCGCGCCACCTGGCGGGCGCCGTCGGCCAGCGCGAAGGCCGTGGGCAGGCGGTAGGGGTCGAAGCCGTGCAGGTTGCGCCCCGTGGGCAGGATACCGGGATTGCGCAGCAGGTCACCGCCCGCGACCGGGGCCAAGAAGCGCCCGTCGAGGGCCCGCATCAGCGCGGGCAGCTCGCTGTCGCGGGCGAGGTCGGCATCGATCCGGGCGAGGTCGGCGAAGGCGGCCCGGTGGGTCTCGTCGGCGGGCAGGCCCGCGGCGGCCAGTGCCTCGTTGAGGGACGCACCCTCGATCAGGAGCTCGATCCCGGCGCGGGCCGGCTTCAGCCCGTGGGAGGCCTCCGCCAGGGCGAGCAGGAGATCGACACGTTCCTCGCAGCCCATCCCGTGGCCGATCACGTGCAGGCCGTGCGGGATCAGCGTCTGCTCGAGTTCGAACAGGGCGGCGGCGAGCGCGGCGACGTGCGGTGCGGGATTGCCCTCCCAGGCGGGCTCGGCCGGGACCAGATCGACGGCCGCGCCCTGTGCCTGGATGACCACGGCGAGCGCCGTCCGCTCGGCCGTCGCTTCCGGTTCCAGACCGCGCCAGCGCTCGACCGAAGCCTTGAGGTCGCTCAAGCCGCGGTAGAGCCCGGCGGCGGCGAGGCTCGGCGTGAGGTAGCTCACGAGCGTCGCGGCGGAGCGCCGCTTGGCGATCGTGCCCTCGGACGGGTTGTTGGCGGCGTAGAGGTAGATGTTCGGCAGCGCACCGATCAGCCGCTCGGGCCAGCAGGACTCCGACAATCCGGCCTGCTTGCCGGGCATGAATTCGAGCGCGCCGTGGGTGCCGAAATGCAGCACGGCGTCGGCCGAGAAATCCTCGCGCAGCCAGCGGTAGAAGGCGCTGAAGGCGTGGGTCGGCGCGAAGCCCTGCTCGAACAGCAGCCGCATCGGGTCGCCCTCGTAGCCGAAGGCGGGTTGCACCCCGACGAAGACGTTGCCGAACTGCGCGCCGAGCACGAGGATGTCGGCCCCGTTGCTCTGGTGGCGGCCGGGCGCCGGGCCCCATTGTGCCTCGATCTCGGCCAGGTAGGTCTCGCGGCGGACGTGATCCTCAGCCGAAACGCGGGCGTGGACGTTGGCCGGCGTGCCGTAGCGGGTGGCGTTGCCGCCGAGAATCGTTTCGCGCAGCGCATCGACGCTGTCGGGCACGGTGACGTCGTAGCCCTCGGCTTTGAGGCCGCGCAGGGTGTTCAGCAGCGAGGCGTAGACCGAGAGGAAGGCGGCCGTGCCGGTGGCGCCGGCATTCGGCGGGAAGTTGAACAGGATGACGGCCAGGCGCCGCTCGCGCTTCGGCCGGCGCCGCAGGGACACGAGCCGATCGATCCGGGCGGCGAGCCGCTCGGCGCGCTCGGGATGCACGCGCATGTCGCGGGCATTGCCGGGGCCGGAGGCGGAGGAACGGCCGCCGAACACCATCGGCGCGGTGGCGCCGTCGAGTTCGGGGATCGCGACCATCATGGTCGCCTCGACCGGCGACAGGCCGCGGCTGCCCGCCTCCCACTGCTCGATCGTCTGGAATTCCAGCGCGTGGGCCGCGAGATAAGGCACGTCGAGCCGCGCCAGCGTCGTCTCGGCCGCCGCCGCGTCGTTGTAGGCCGGGCCGCCGACCAGCGAGAACCCGGTGAGCGAGACCAGGGCGTCGATCGCCGGCCGGCCGTTCACCGTGAAATAGGCGTCCACCGCGGGGCGGTTGTCGAGGCCGGCGGCAAAGGCCGGCACCACCGAGAGACCCTTGGCCTCCAGAGCGGCGATGACGCCGTCGTAATGCGCCGTGTTGCCGGCCAGAACGTAGGAGCGCATCAGCAGCAGGCCGACGCGGCCCCGGGCGCCCGGCATGGTCGGCAGGGCGGACAGGCTTTCGCCGACGCGGTCGGCCATCCGCGGATGGTAGAGGCCGGTCTCGGGATAATGCTGGGGCGCGGGCGCCGCGGCGATCTCCCGCCACACGGCGCGGGGGCCGGCGGCGTAGCGCTGCACGAGGAAGCGCACGAGGCTCGCCACGTTCTCGTCCGAGCCCGCGAGCCAGTATTGCAGGGTAAGGAAATAGGCGCGCACGTCCTGCGCCGAGCCGGGGATGAAGCGCAGGATCTTCGGCAGCTTGCGCACCAGCGCCATCTGCCGGGCGGCGTTGCCCTCCGCGCCCGGCTTGCCGCGCAGCCGCTTCAGGAAGTCGAGGGCCGAGCGCTTGGTCCCGCTCATGTCGAAGCGGTTGAGCTTGGTCGTGCGCACGATCTCGGAGGCCGAGAGACAACCGATCATCGCGTCGCAGCTCTCGCGGCGCGCCAGGATCGCCGGCAGGATCGCCCGGACGTGCTCGTCGAGGAACAGCATCGCCGAGAGGACGATGTCGGCCCGCGCGATCTCCGCCTCGCAAGCCCGGAGCGCGGACTTGTCCGTCTCCCACTCGGCGGCGGCGTGGAAGCTCAGCGTGAGC
This sequence comes from Methylorubrum sp. Q1, assembly GCF_004683995.1. NCBI lineage: Bacteria > Pseudomonadati > Pseudomonadota > Alphaproteobacteria > Hyphomicrobiales > Methylobacteriaceae > Methylorubrum > Methylorubrum sp. Q1. The sequence continues at coordinate 129,823 of NZ_SRHQ01000009.1, forward strand.
CCCGGCATCTCCGCCGCGAGCCGCAGGCGCGCCCGTTCCACCGCGCTCGCCAAATGATTGTCGAGCGTGACGATGGCGACGCGAATGGTGGGCCTATCGGCCGAAATGCGCCTTGGCATCGTAAAGGGTCTCGAGAGTGATGAGCGGGAGCTGCCGCTCTCGGGCGAATCGCTCGGTGTTGGCGCGGGCTTTTCCGCGCACGAAGAACGGGATCTTCTTCAGTTCCTTCTCGGCATCGGGCGCCCACGGCGCGGTGCGGACCGTATCCGCGCCGGGGATTGGGATGGGGGATGGAACGGGCGCCGACGCGAGGGGGGGAGTCTTCGGCGCCCGTTCCACGGCGCCCGCCGTCCCGCTCGGCCCGCGGCCGAGATGAGACGGGGCGGCGCCATCGTGGAATTCGGGATCTTCGCGGAACATCCCGAGGAGATGTTCCTCCAGCCCCATCATCAGGGGGTGTACGAGAGTGTCGAACAGGACGTTGGCGCCCTCGAACCCCATCTGCGGCGAGTGTCGGGCGGGAAAGTCCTGGACGTGGATCGGCGCCGAGATCACCGCGCAGGGGATGCCGAGCCGCTTGGCGATGTGGCGCTCCATCTGCGTGCCGAGCACGAGTTCGGGGGCCGCCGCCTGGATCGCCGCCTCGACGTCGAGGTAGTCGTCGGTGATCGTCGCCTCGATCCCGTTGAGCGCCGCTTCCGCTCGGACTTCGCGGGCGAACTCGCGGGTATAGGTGCCGAGCCCGACGAGCTTGAAGCCGAGTTCATGTGTGGCGACGCGGGCAAGGGCCAGCGCGTGGGTGGCGTCTCCGAACACGAAGACGCGTTTGCCCGTGAGATAGGTCGAATCGACCGACCGGCTGTACCAGGGCAGACGCGAGGGCGCGTCGGCGAGGACCGGCGCGGGATCGACGCCGGCAAGGGCCGCCACCGCTTCCACGAAACGCGTCGTCGCGCCGACGCCGATCGGCACCACATCGACGAAGGGCTGCTGGACCGTCTTTTCGAGGTACTGCGCGGCGCTGCGCGCCACCTCGGGATAGAGCACGACGTTGAAATCGGCCTCGCCGAGCCGGACGAGATCGGCGGGCGTCGCACCGAGCGGCGCAACCACGTTTACCGCGATCCCGAGGCCGTCGAGGAGGCGTCGGACCTCGATCAGGTCGTCGCGGTGGCGGAAGCCGAGGGCGGTGGGGCCGAGGATGTTACAGGCGGGGCGCCGCCCTTCGCGAGGCGAACGCTCGGCCGGCGATCCTGCCAGGGCGCGGACCAACCGGTAGAAGGTCTCGGAGGCGCCCCAGTTTTCCTTCTTCTGATAGGCCGGCAGCTCCAGCGGAATCACCGGGATCGGCAGGTCGAGCGCCTTGGCGAGGCCGCCCGGATCGTCCTGGATCAGCTCGGCCGTGCAGGAAGCGCCGACGATCATTGCCTGAGGCTGGAAGCGCGCGTAGGCGGCGGCGACCGCATCCTTGAAGATCGCGGCCGTGTCGCGCCCGAGATCCTGAGCCTGAAAGGTGGTGTAGGTGACCGGCGGGCGCTTGGCGCGCCGCTCGATCATCGTGAAGAGAAGGTCGGCATAGGTGTCGCCCTGGGGGGCGTGCAGCACGTAGTGCAGCCCCTCCATCGCGGTGGCGACCCGCATGGCGCCGATATGTGGCGGTCCCTCATAGGTCCAGACGGTGAGCTGCATGGCCGCTACACCTCCAGCCGGGTGCGCCGCTCGAGCGGGCGCGCAAACAATTCGGCGAGGTCGCCCGCCTGCTCGTAGCCTTGGATCGGCGTGAACAGCAGCTCGATCGACCACTTCGTGGTCAGCCCCTCCGCCTCGAGCGGGTTGGCGAGGCCGAGGCCGCACACGGTCAGATCCGGCCGGGCGGCGCGGCAGCGGTCGAGCCCGTCGTCGAGGCTTTGGCCCTCCACCACGGCGGTGCCGCTGGGGAGCCATTCGAGTTCGGCGGCGAGGTGGCCGCGATGCAGATAGGGCGTGCCGACCTCGATCAGTTCGGCGCCCATCTCCCGCGAAAGGAAGCGGGCGAGCGGCACTTCGAGCTGTGAATCGGGGAAGAAGAACACCCGCTTGCCGGCGAGCTTTTCGGCGTATGCGGCCATGGCCTGGCGGGAACGGCGCAGGCCCGGCGCCGTCACCGCCTCGAAGCGGGCGGCATCGACGCTGAAGGCCTCGGCCGCCGCGCGAAGCCACTCGGTCGTGCCCTCGGCACCGAGCGGGAACGGGGCGGCGATGCGCTGACCTCCGCGCTCGTCCAGGGCGCGCGCGGTGTCCGCGAGGAAGGGCTGGGCCAGGAGAAAGCGCGTGCCGCGTCCGACCGGGGGCATCTGGCCCGCCCGTCGCGCCGGCAGGAAGCGGGCAGCGATGCCGAGATCGGAGAACAACCGGGCGAACTGGTCCTCGACCACGTCGGCGAGCGCGCCGACGACGAGGAGTTCATCCGTTGCCGCCGCCTCGGGCAATTCCGGCACGAGCGAGGCGAGGCAGGCATCCTCGCCCTGCGTGAAGGTCGTCTCGATGCCGGAGCCCGAATAGTTCAGCACCCGCACGTCCGGGGCGAGCCGCCGCGACAGTCGCTGTGCTGCCCGCGACAGGTCGAGCTTGATGACTTCCGAGGGACAGGAACCGACGAGGAACAGCAGCCGGATGTCGGGACGTCGCTCGATCAGCCGCGTCACCACCCGGTCGAGTTCCTCGTTCATGTCGGCGAGGCCGGCGAGATCGCGCTCGTCGATGATGGCGGTGGCAAAGCGCGGCTCGGCAAAGATCATCACGCCCGCCGCCGACTGGATCAGGTGGGCGCAGGTGCGCGAGCCGACGACGAGGAAGAACGCGTCCTGGATCTTCCGGTGGAGCCAGACGATTCCGGTGAGGCCGCAGAACACGGCCCGCTGGCCGTGCTCGGCGCGCACCGAGACGCCGCACTCGGTGGCGGGAAGGGGCGCGTGCGCGTTCACCGGGCCACCTCACCTGCGAAAGAGAGGTTGGCCGGGGTTTCGAGCCGCGCCGCCCGGAGCTTTAGGAGGAACTGGCCGGCATTGATGAGGTAGGTGGCGTAGGCGGCGAGCGCGAGGACCAGCAATCCCTGCGTATCGAGCCAGCCGAGGCCGAGTGCGGCGAGATAGGCCGTGTGCAGCGCCAGCACGAGCATGCTGAACACGTCCTCCCAGAAGAAGGCCGGCGCGAACAGGTAGCGGCCGAACACGACCTTCTCCCAGATCGAGCCCGTGACCATGATCGCGTAGAGTACGAGGGTCTTGACGACGACGGAGGCGTTGGCGGCCGCAGCGCCCTCACCCGTGGCGAGCGTGCGCAGGACGAGGCCGAGACTCACCGCGAAGACGAGAAACTGCAGCGGAGCCAGAATCCCCTGCACCAGCGTCCAGCGCGACGCGTCGCGCCGCTGACGCTGAGCGCTCGTGTAGAGCGGTTGTTGCCGGCCCTGGTGCTGACGCATGGCGTCCGCCCTCGCTCGTCCTTCGGCCCCGTCTTCGGAGACCTCGATGCCCCGAACCTAGGCCTGGCCGCCCAAAAGTGTCAATCCAACTTGACGCTCGTTCCAAATTACATTTCCGCCGACTTGGACGGAACCGGGGATTGCCAATCCTCGGCGGAAGCGTATCGTTGGGATACACGCGTCCGTTGCCCTGGTGCCGATCAGCGAATTAAGTTGCACGCTGCATCCACAGAGCCGCATCCTCAGGGAGACGCCCATGGGCGACTGGAGGCATTTCGGCGAGCGTCTCGAATTTCCCGCTGTGGCACCGGAATGCGGTGTCGTGGCCGAGCCGCTTGTCCCCTCGGCGTTCGAGCAGCAGCCCGACGGACTCGGGATGCGCCGACAATTGGCGAGCGTGGTCGAGGCGGAGATCCTGCCTCGGCTGATGCTGGCTCACCGTGAACGGGCGACGCCTCGGCCCGCGATCGTCGGGCACCGGCCGACACCCGAGGAAGTCCAGCGGCTCAGCGACCTGCTGCTCGCCCGCACGGACACGGATCTCGCGCCCCATCTCCTGCGTATCCTCGACGAGGGGCTGACCCTCGAAGGGATGCTGGTCGATCTGCTGGCGCCGGTGGCACGGCATCTCGGGTGGCTCTGGGAGGAGGATACCTGCGATTTCGTGGACGTCACCGTTGCTCTCGGGCGCCTCCAGGCGGCGACGCGCGAACTGTGCGCGCGGCTGGAGAACGACGCGGTCGATCCCGCGGGGCGCAGCATCCTCTTGTTGCCGGGTCCGGGCGAGACGCATGTTTTCTGTCTGTCGCTGGTCGCGACCATCTTCCGCGAATCGGGGTGGGACGTGACCACCACCGGCGCCCATTCGAGCCTCGACGCGGCGGATCTCGTCCGCATGGAATGGTTCGACATCCTCGGGCTGACGCTGTCCTGCGACGTGTTCTTGCCCGCCCTCACGGATCGGATCCGTGCGCTGCGGGCCGCTTCGTGCAATACGCGGATCAAGGTCCTGGTCGGTGGCCCCTATTTCGTCCGGAATCCTGATCACGTCCGCCTTGTTGGCGCGGATGGCACAGCGGAAGATGGGCGTCTTGCACCGCTCATTGCGGAAAGCTTGCTTGAAATGCGGACGCGAGCCTGTTGATAAGGGCGCTTTCAGCGCCATCACGAAGTGTTGACCTTGAGCAGCTTGGCGAGCCCTTCTCCCCGGCGCCCCACCCCGGCGCTGCAACAGGCAGCCGGTCTCCTCGATGGCGAGGCGGCCGGGTTGCTGATTGCTGCCACCTCCGATCTCTCCCTCGTGGTCGATCATGACGGTATCGTTCGCGATACCATGGCCGGCCGGGCCGATCTTGAAGGACAGGGCATCGAATCCTGGCTCGGGAAGCCCTGGATCGACACGGTCACAATCGAGAGCCGGCCGAAGATCGATGCGCTGCTGCGCGATGCGGCGCCCGGTACGATGACCCGCTGGCGGCAGGTCAACCACCCCTCTCCCACCGGCACGGACCTGCCGATTCGCTACGCCACGCTCCGTCCGCGCAAGGATGGGCCGATCATCGTGGTCGGGCAGGATCTGCGGACGATCGCGGCGCTTCAGCGGCGTTTGGCCGAGACGCAGCAGGCGCTGGAGCGGGATTACGACCGCCTGCGCACCGCCGAGACCCGCTACAAACTGCTGTTCCAGCTCTCCGGTGAGCCGGTTCTCGTGGTCGATTCCGGCACACGGCGGGTGACGGAGATCAACCCGGCAGCGATGCGGCTGCTCGGCCGACCGCAGAAACGCGTGATCGGCCAGGACGCGGCCGACCTGTTCGACGCGGGCAGCCTGCGGGACTTGCAGAGCTTGTTTGCCGGCCTGCGCGTCACCGGGCAGGCGACGGATCTCGTCGCGCCGTTGGCCGGCGGCCGGGGCGACGTCCGGGTCTCGGCCTCCCTGTTTCGCGGTGAGGGCGCGACCTCGGTGCTGTTGCGCCTCGCCACACTCGTTCCGGCAGCGCCGGAGCGCGTCGAGTTCGGACGTGGCGCGCTCGACATCATCCAGCGGATGCCGGAGGGCTTCGTCGTCACGGACGCCGCGCGCCGTATCCTCACCGCCAACACCGCCTTTCTCGATCTCACCCAGCACGCGACCGAGGAACAGGTCCGTGGCCGAACCCTCGACAATTGGCTCGGCCGTGGGGAAACGGACGCGCTCGCGCTGTTCGCGATGCTGCGCGACCACGGCTCGGTGCGGCATTTCTCGACGGCGATGCGCGGCCAATACGGCTCCATGGAGGAGGTGGAGGTTGCCGCCGTCTCCACCTCTCACGCCGATCAGCCCTGTTTCGGCTTCACCGTCCGCGCGACACCGCGGCGTGCGGCCCCGGTTCACGCTGGCGGCGGGCACGACCTGCCCCGCTCGGTCGAACAGATGACCGAACTCGTCGGGCGCGTCTCCATGAAGGCCCTGGTGCGCGAGACGACCGACCTCATCGAGAAGCTGTGCATCGAGGCCGCCTTACGAATCACGCGCGACAACCGCGCTTCGGCGGCGGAGATGCTTGGCCTGAGCCGTCAGGGTCTCTACGCGAAGATGCGCCGCTACGGCATCGGTGATCTTGACGGCAACGACCCTGAGTTGACCTCTTAGGTCATTCCCCGGCGATCGGCGCTATAATGCATTAGTCAAAAACGGGTGACATCGCGATCTTATTTTCGGTCGTGTGTAAAGCTTGATTGACACGTGCGGCTGGGCGCCGGTAGCTTTTGAGCATGGCAACGCCCGCACCGAGCGCCATCGTCGAGCTTCTCAAGCCCATCACGTGGTTCGCACCGATGTGGGCGTTCGGCTGCGGGGTCGTCTCCTCCGGCCAGACGCCATCCGGGCAGTGGCTGGTCATCGCCGCGGGCGTGCTTCTCGCCGGGCCGTTGGTCTGCGCCACGAGCCAGGCCGCCAACGACTGGTTCGATCGCCATGTCGATGCCATCAACGAGCCTAACCGGCCGATACCCTCAGGGCGCATTCCCGGCCGGTGGGGCCTGTATCTCGCCGCCGGCTGGACAGTCCTTTCGCTGGTCGTCGCCGCGATGCTCGGACCCTGGATCCTCGGCGCCGCCCTGTTCGGCCTCGTGCTCGCTTGGATCTACTCGGCGCCTCCGTTCAGGCTGAAGCAGAACGGCTGGTGGGGCAATTCGGCGGTGGCGCTCTGCTATGAGGGGCTACCCTGGTTCACCGGCGCCGCGGTGATGGCCGCTTCGATGCCTGATCAGCGGGTGCTTCTCGTCGCGCTGCTCTACTCGGTCGGCGCGCACGGCATCATGACGCTCAACGACTTCAAGTCGGTGGAGGGGGACCGGGCCATGGGCCTGCGCTCGCTGCCGGTGCAGCTCGGCTCCGATCGTGCGGCGCGCTTCGCCTGCCTCGTCATGGCCCTGCCGCAGATGGTGGTGGTCGCGCTCCTCCTTCATTGGGAACGTCCCTGGCATGCCGCGTTGATCGGCGCCCTGCTGGTGGGGCAGCTCGCCCTGATGACGCATTTCCTGAAAGCGCCCCGCGCCCGCGCCGCTTGGTACAACGGCACCGGCACGACGCTCTACGTTTTCGGCATGTTGGCCTCGGCTTTCGCCCTGCGCCCGCTCGTGCAAGGGCTGGCGCCATGACCCGTACGCCCGCCGTCTCTCGATCGTTCTCCTGGCTCCAGATCGTTCGGCTTGGCCTCGTCCAGACCGCGCTCGGAGCGGTCGTGGTGTTGATGACATCGACCATCAACCGGGTGATGGTGGTGGAACTGGCGCTGCCCGCGATCGTGCCCGGCGTCCTCGTCGCCCTGCACTACGCCACGCAGGTGCTGCGTCCGCGCTGGGGCTACGGCTCCGATGTCGGGGGGCGGCGGACGCCGTGGATCGTCGGCGGCATGGCCGCACTCTGCCTCGGCGGTTTCGGTGCCGCGGCGGCGACGGCGCTGGCGGCGAGTCACCTCGCCGCCGGCCTCGCACTCGCCGTCCTGTCCTTCCTGCTCGTCGGCATGGGTGCGGGTGCGGCGGGCACCTCGCTCCTCGTCCTCCTCGCGACCGGGGTGGAAGCCGGGCGCCGGGGCGCGGCGGCCACCATCGTCTGGGTGATGATGATCGCCGGCTTCGCCGTCACCGCGCCGCTGGCCGGCCACTTCCTCGATCCGTTTTCGGGCGCGCGGCTCGTCGCCGTGTCGGGCACCGTCTCCCTCGTCGCCTTCGCCGTGTCTCTGCTGGCGGTGGGCGGCATCGAACCGCCCCGCCCCGAAGCCGCGGCCGGCCGGGCCGAGACGAAGCCGCTGTTCCGCGCGGTGCTGGCACAGGTGCTGGCCGAGCCCGCGGCCCGGCGCTTTACCCTGTTCATCTTCGTCTCCATGCTCGCCTACAGCGCGCAGGAACTGATTCTTGAGCCCTATGCCGGCCTCGTCTTCGCGATGTCGCCGGGAGCGACGACCAAGCTCGCCGGGCTTCAGCACGGCGGCGTGCTCGCCGGCATGCTGTTCGTGGCCGGCGTCACCGTGTTCATCGGCGGTCCGGTGCTGGGTTCGCTGAAGCTCTGGACGACCATCGGCTGCGGACTCTCGGCGCTGGCGCTCGGGACGATCGCTGCCGGCGGACCGCTCGGGCCCGACTTCCCCTTACGCGCGGCGGTGGCGGGCCTCGGCTTCGGCAACGGCGTCTACGCCGTGTCGGCGATCGGATCGATGATGGCGCTGGCCGGGCGCGGCGGCGAGGCCGAGCGCGGCACCCGCATGGGCGTCTGGGGCGCGGCGCAGGGCGTCGCCTTCGGTGTCGGCGGCTTCCTCGGCACGCTCGCGGTCGATCTCGCCCGCCTCGTCGCCTCCGAACCGGTCTACGCCTACGCGGCGGTGTTCGTGGCGGAAGGCATCCTCTTCCTCGTCGCCCTGCTGATCAGCCTGCGCGTCGAGCACGTCACCGTCGGCCGGCGGCGCAACCCGCTGACCGAGACGGCCTCCTTCCAGCTCAACCCCGGCTTCGAGGCGCGGTAACACCATGGCAGACCACGACGCTTCCGAAACCTTCGACGTCGTGGTGGTGGGGGGCGGCCCCGCGGGGGCGATCGCGGCCGCCGACCTCGCCGCCACCGGGCGGCGGGTGCTGCTCCTCGACAAGGCGGGGCGGATCAAGCCATGCGGCGGTGCGATTCCGCCGCGGCTGATCCGCGACTTCGCGATTCCCGACGCGCTCCTCGTCGCCCGTATCCGGTGTGCCCGGATGGTGGCGCCGAGCGCGCGCTCGGTCGACATGCCGGTCGGCGACGGCTTCGTCGGCATGGTCGATCGCGAGCATTTCGATCCGTATCTGCGCGAGCGAGCAGCGCTTGCCGGGGCGGATCTGCGCGACGGCCTGTTCGAACGCATCACCCGCGAAAGCGCGGGGCTCGCCCTAGTGCATTACCGCTCCGGCAAAGGCGGCGAGGAGCACAAGGTGCGGGCTCGCCTCATTATTGGTGCCGACGGTGCGACTTCCAGCGTCGGACGCGCCGAAATTCCGGGGCATGCCCGGATGCGACAGGTCTTCGCCTATCACGAGATCGTCCGTCGCCCCGCGGATGCCGGGCACGACGGCGCACGCTGCGACGTCTACTACCAGGGCCGCCTCTCGCCGGATTTCTACGCCTGGATCTTTCCGCACGGCGAGACCGTCAGCGTCGGCACCGGCAGCGCCCGAAAGGGCTTCTCCCTGCGATCGGCGATCCGCGATCTGCGCGCCGATACCGGCCTCGATGCCTGCGAGACGATCCGCCGGGAGGGCGCTCCGCTTCCGCTCAAGCCGTTGCGGCGCTGGGACAACGGACGCGACGTGCTGCTCGCGGGCGATGCGGCGGGCGTCGTCGCGCCGGCTTCCGGTGAGGGCATCTACTACGCGATGCTCGGCGGCCGCCTTGCCGCGGAGGCGGCGGGCGCCTTCCTCGCGACCGGCGACGCTCGCGCCCTCGCCCAGGCGCGAAAGCGGTTCATGCGGCTGCACGGACGCGTCTTCTGGATCCTCGGGATGATGCAGTGGGTCTGGTATCGCAGCGACAACCTGCGGGAGCGCTTCGTCTCGATCTGCAAGGACAAGGACGTCCAACAGCTCACCTGGGACTCCTACATGAACAAGGAACTGGTGCGCGCGAAACCCGCCGCGCATGCACGGATCTTCGTCAAGGATCTCGCGCACCTGTTCCGCTGGGTCTCGCCGTGAGCGGCCTGCTGGTCGGCGGCTGGGGACCGCCTGTCGTCGCCGCCCTCGTGGCGCTCGCCGTCGCGGTGGCGGGCGGAGTCGCGACCCGGACGGACGCTTGGTATCGCCGCCTGCGCGTCCCCGGCTGGAAGCCGCCGGACTGGGCTTTCGGGCCGGTCTGGACCGTGATTTTCGCTCTCACCACCGTCTCCGCGATCATCGCCTGGAACGGTGATCCGAACCCGGCCGCGCGGGGCCGGCTGGTCGCGGTCCTCGCCGTCAACGGCGTGCTCAACATTGCCTGGAGCGTGATCTTCTTCCGGCTGCGTCGGCCCGATTGGGCCTTCGCCGAGGTGCTGCTGTTGTGGCTCTCCATCCTCGCCGTAATGGTCACCATCGGTCAGGTCTCGACGCCTGCAGCCCTGCTCAACCTTCCCTACCTCGCCTGGGTCAGCGTCGCCGCCTGCCTGAACCTCACGATCGTCCGGCTCAATCCGCGCTTCGGGCCGCGCTTGGGGAGCGCGTGATCCGTGGACGGGTTCTTCGCGCCGCTCTTCGCCTCCGGGCGGATCGTCGATGCCATCCTCGTGCTGGTGGCCCTGGAGGCGCTGCTGCTGCTCGCCGTGCGCGCCCGCTGGGGCCGCGGCCCGGCACCGGGGCCGCTGCTGAGCAACCTCGCCTCCGGCGCGGCGCTGATGCTGGCCCTGCGGGCGGCGCTCACCGGCGCGGCATGGCCCGGCGTCGCGGCTTGGATGGCCGCGGCACTGGCCGCGCATCTCACCGAAATGGTGATCCGCTTTCGTCGTGACGGAGCGACGGATTCGCCGGACTGTGACACGTTGGCAGGGAACAACCAAAAGTGGCGAACGTTCGGTGCGCGTCCGCCGATGACTTAGAACGACGCTTCATCGAGGCCTTCGACATCTGGAGATCGGGTTCATGACACGCCTCACCGCCTTGGGCTCCGGTTGGCTCGCCGTCGCCGCCCTCCTCTCGGTCGGCACGGCTCATGCGCAGGAGGCGGATGCCGATCTGATCAAGCGCGGCGAATACCTGGCGACGGCGGGCGATTGCACCGCCTGCCACACCAAGGCCGGCGGCAAGTTCATGGCCGGCAATTATAAGCTCGATACGCCGATCGGGGCGATCAAGACCCCCAATCTCACGCCGGACGACGAGACCGGCATCGGCAAGTGGAGCTACGAGACCTTCGAAAAGGCATTCCGTCACGGCATCGGCGACGAGGGTGAGTATCTCTACCCGGCCTTTCCCTTCTCTTGGTACACCAAGGTTTCGGACGACGACACGAAAGCGATCTTTGCTTACCTCAAGTCGCTGACGCCGGTGAAGGAGAAGCGGGAGGACAACGAGATCCCCTTCCCGTTCAACGTCCGCACCGCCCTGATCACGTGGCGCACCGCCTTCTTTACCGAAGGGCGTTTCGAGCCCGATCCGAAAGCCAGCGCGGAGGTGAACCGCGGCGGGTATCTCGTCGAAGGCCTCGGCCATTGCGGCATGTGTCACAACGAGCGCAAGCTTGTGGGTAATTCGAGCCTGGCCGGCCGGTTCGGCGGCGGCGTCATCGACGGCTGGTACGCGCCCAACATCACCCCGGACGGGCATCAGGGTATCGGTGCCTGGAGCGACGAGGAGGTCGTCAGCTACCTCAAGACCGGTACGGCCCCCGGCAACCGGCCGGGCGTGGCCGCCGGACCGATGCGCCAGACCATCGAGGAATCGCTCTCCAAGATGACCGAAGCCGACCTGAAGGCGATGGTCGTCTATCTGCGCACGATTCCCGCCAGGCAGACCTACAAGGAGAAGGATCTTCAGGCCTTCAACCAGCCGGGCGCGCCCGGGGCGGACACCTACCTGACCTACTGCTCTTCCTGCCACCGTCCGGACGGCAAGGGCGTCGAGGGCGCGATTCCAGCACTGGCCGGCAACACCTCGATCCAGTCCGGCGGCCCCGAGACCATCATCAACGTGATCCTCGGCGGTCTCGCCGCCCAGAGCGGCTATGCGCCGATGCCGGCCATCGGCCAGGAGATGACCGACCAGCAGATCAAGGACGTCACCGACTACATCCGCAATTCCTGGGGCAACAAGGCTCCGGTCGTGGCCGAGTCGGGTGTCGTCGCGACCGCGCGTGGGAATATCAAGACGATGTTGGCCGGCAACGCGCCCTGCTCGACCATCGAGAACGAAGCGCTCAAGGCCAGTATCGAGGAGGCCACGGGCGGCGACGCGCTGAAGGGGCTGAAGCCGAACGATTTCGTTCCGGTCCTCGCCCGCATCGCACCGAAAGTGAAGGCCGCCGCTCCGGAGGCTGGCGACGACGGCGTGGTCAACGGCCTGCTCTCGGCCTTCTGCAAGGCGAATCGCAGCGACCAGGATGCGGAGCCGCTGCCCTGGTCGGCGACCATCGGCTCGTTCGGCAACGTTGCCTACAGCCAGGTCAAGAATCCGGAGAAGCGGGCGGAAGCGAGCCCCGACCAGCCGCCGGCCTCGGGGGTGACACCGCCGAAGCCTTGATTCCGGTTTTTACGCCCTACCATTGGCAGGTGCGGTCACCCTTCCCTAACGGGCGAAGGGTGAGCCGCGAGGGATCGCACGACGGATCCCGATTGTCCCCGATGGGAGTGCGCGCCTATGCAACTCGGCATGATCGGCCTTGGCCGGATGGGCGGCAATATCGTCCGCCGCCTCCTGCGCGACGGCCACACGGCCGTCGTCTACGACCGCGATCCGAAAGCGGTCGAAGCATTGGCTGCCGAGGGGGCGACGGCCGCCTCCAGCTTGGAGGATCTTGCCGCCAAGCTCGAAGCGCCGCGCACCGCCTGGGTGATGCTGCCGGCCGGCCAGATCACCGAGGAGACGGTGACCGCGCTCGGCGGCCTCTTGAGTGCCGACGACTGCATCATCGATGGCGGCAACTCGTTCTATCAGGATGACGTGCGCCGGGCTCGCGACCTCGACGCCAAGGGTATCCACTATATCGATGTCGGCACGTCCGGCGGCGTGTGGGGGCTCGAGCGCGGCTATTGCATGATGATCGGCGGCCACAAGGATGCTGTCGATCGGCTCGACCCGATCTTCCGCACGCTGGCGCCGGGACTCGGCGAGATCCCGCGCACGCCCGGCCGCGAGGCGCGCGATCCGCGCGCCGAGCAGGGCTACATCCATGCCGGCCCGAGCGGCGCCGGGCACTTCGTGAAGATGATCCACAACGGCATCGAGTACGGCCTGATGCAGGCCTATGCCGAGGGCTTCGACATCCTTCGCCATGCCAACGCGCCCGAGATTCCCGAGGCGCGCCGGTTCGAGCTCAATCTCGGCGACATCGCCGAGGTCTGGCGGCGGGGCAGCGTGGTCTCCTCCTGGCTCCTCGATCTGACGGCCGCCGCCCTGGCGGGCGACGAGCGACTCGAAGGATTCTCCGGTTACGTCGAGGATTCCGGAGAGGGCCGCTGGACCATCAATGCGGCGATCGAGGAGGCCGTGCCGGCCACCGTCCTCTCCAGCGCCCTCTACCGCCGTTTCCGTTCACGCGAGGATGAGAGCTACGCCGACAAGCTTCTCTCGGCGATGCGTCAGGGCTTCGGAGGCCATAAAGAGCCGCCGCGCCGGGGGCCCGCCCCATGATTTCGCTGCCCCCGAACACCGAGTTGATGGCGGATGCCGAGTCGACGGCCCGTGCGGCGGCCGAGCATCTAGTGGCGATGGCCGAGAGTGCGGAGGGGGAGCGCATCGCGATCTGCCTCTCCGGCGGCTCGACCCCGAAGCGGCTCTACGCGCTTTTGGCCTCTCCCGGCTTTGTCGAGCGGGTGCCGTGGACGCGCATCCACTGGTTCTTCGGCGACGACCGGGTGGTGCCGTGGGACGATGCGTTGAGCAACGTCCGCATGGTTCGAGAGGCGTTCGGCCATGCCGCGCCGGTGCCGGCGACGCATCTTTACTTCATTCCCTCCGATCACGGAGCCGAGGCCGGCGCCCGCGCCTACGAGAAGACGCTGCGCGATTTCTACGGGGCTGGCGAGCTCGATCCGGAACGACCGCTGTTCGATCTCGTGCTGCTCGGCCTCGGCAGCGATGGCCATACCGCCTCGCTTTTTCCAGGCAAGCCGGCCGTCGCCGAGCGCACGGCCTGGGTCGCGCCGGTCCCCGAGGCGGGAATGGAGCCGTTCGTGCCACGCATCACCCTGACCTTTCCGGCTCTGGCCTCCTCTCGCTCGGTGCTGTTTCTCGTCAACGGCGCAGGCAAGCGCGAGCCGCTGCAACGGCTCGCCGACGGCGAGGATCTGCCGGCGCGGCATGTCGAGAGTGCCGGGCGCGTGACATGGTATGTCGATCGCGACGCGGCCGCAGCCTGACCCGCGGCGGAACGGTTCGCCCGCTGACCGGCCGCGATACGCCCTCTGCGGCCGGCGCATACGCCTCATTTCCGACGTCGATCTTACCCGTGTATGAACGGCCGACCCTCGTTCAACCGGAGTACTCCGATGGTAGGAGCCGAACACGCCGCCTTGCGGGATCCCTGGCCGCAGCTGCGTCAGCCGCGCCCCGTTCTGCGGCGTGGCCGTATTCTGCCGGGGCCACTGAAGTCGGTCGAACGGCGCGGCCCTAGGCCGGTCTGGGCGGTGAGCGTCGGCGTGGTGGGCCTCTCGCTCGTCGCGACCTGGGCGATCGCATCGCAGATCCGTTCGAGCCCCGCCGACGCGCCTCACATCACCGCTGCGCCGGTTGCCGAGTCGCTTTCGGACGTCTCGCAGCCTGTCCGCATCGTCGGCGCCGCGCTGTCACCGCAGGTCGCGCCGGCGCCCGAGCCGGTTGCGGTCGAGACGCCGTCCTCGGCGTCGCCTGCTGTCGAGGCTTCCGAAGAGAGGCCGCGGGCCGCCTCCGTGGCGGCTGCACCGGCTCCGAAACCCGTCGCTGCCCTTCCGGCCGAACTCGGTACCTTGCCGGTTCTGGAACTCGACGAGTCGACGTTCGACGCGATGCAGGTTCCGGCTCTGGAGAACCCCTCCCGCACGAGTACGCGGGCTCCTGCAAGGCCGTAAAACGCCGAGCCCGAGAACAAGGACGCCCCCGATCGCGACGCGAGCGGGGGCGAATTCGTGTGAGAGGTCCCGTGTCCGGCGCTTCGACCCGCCGGATCTTTCATTCGAGTCCGGCTCGCCTCAGGCGGCCATCGGCATGTCGTCCTCGGCCTCGGCCGCCATGAACTGAGCCCGGGCGAGCGCGGCGAAGCGCTGGTTGAGGGCGACCAGTTCGTCGAAATCGCCGGCCTCGACGATCTTGCCGTTCTCGAACACGAGGATGCGGTCGGCGTTGCGGATCGTGGCGAGGCGGTGGGCGATCACGAAGGTGGTGCGGCCCTCCATCACCGTCTCCAGCGCCTGCTGCAGCTTGCGTTCGGTCGCCGCGTCGAGAGCACTGGTCGCCTCGTCGAGGATCAGCATCGGCGGGTTCTTCAGCAGTGCCCGCGCGATCGAGAGGCGCTGGCGTTCGCCACCGGACAGCGACCGGCCGCGCTCGCCGATGATCGTGTCGAGCCCATCCGGCTGGCGCGCCATGAACTCGCTGGCTTGAGCGCGATCGAGGGCATCAAGCATCTCGGCATCGGTCGCGTCGGGGCGGCCGACCTGAAGGTTCTCGCGGATCGAGCGGTTGAACAGCATCGGCTCCTGGAAGACGACGCCGATGTTGTGGCGCAGGCTGGACAGGCCGATGTCGCGGATATCGATCCCGTCGATGCGGATGGCGCCTGTATCGGGATCGAAGGTCCGGTGCAGCAGGCCCAACGTCGTGGACTTGCCCGAACCCGTGGTGCCGACGAGCGCCACGGTCTCGCCGGGGCGGGCGGCGAAGGAAACGCCGTCGAGCGCGCTGCGGCGGCCGTCGTAGGAGAAGGCGACGTCGTCGAAGGTCACCTCGCCTTCGAACCGGGCGACCTGCTTGGCATGCGGCCGGTCGCGGACGGTCGGCACGGTGTCGAACACCTCGAAGAACTCGCGCATCTTCGGAGCCTGCATGAACACGCCGTTCACGAAGGTCACGACGTGGTCGAGCTTGGTCACGAGCATGGTGGCGAGGCTCATGAAGGCGACGATCTCGCCGACCGTGGCCGCACCCTTCTGGTGCAGGGCGATGCCGGTGATGAAGATCGCGGTCATGGTCAGCGTGCCGGAGGCGCGGGTAGCGACGTTCGCCAGCGCCCACCACGACAGGACCGGAATCTGCACGCGGAGCAGGTCGTGGATGATGGTGCGCATCGCCTCCTTCTCGGCGCGCGCACGGGTGAAGGACTGAATCACCGCGACGTTGCCGAGCGCGTCGGAAGCGTGGGCCGCCAGCCCCGACTGGAACTGCTCGACCTCGCCCTGAAGCGTCTCGGTCCGGCGCATGACGTAGCTCGCCAGCGCCGTGAAGACGAGGACGAGCACGACGAGGATCGCGCCGAGACGCCAGTTCACGAACAGCGTCAGCGGCAGGAGCACGCCGACGGAGAGCAGCGCGGAGAAGTGCTCGCGGAAGAAGTTGAGCCAGACCCAGGCCATGGCGTTCGTGCCTTCCAGCATCGCCTTCAGCACGCGGCCGGAATGGTTGGACGAATGGAAGGCGATCGGCAGTTCGAGCACGTGCTCGAAGAAGTTCGCCATGGTCGAGAGGCGGTTGCGATGGGCGAGCCGGTCGGAATGCAGAGCGATCGCGACCCCCGCACCGATGGTGAACAGGCCGAACACGACCCATGCGACGATCCACGGCGCCAGCGCGGTCGCGGGCGCGTCCTTGGAGAGGTGAGTCAGGCCGTCGATGATGCGGCCCATGATGAGCGGTTCGGCGAAGGCCGCGACCGCGAGCGCGACGTTGGCCGCGATCAGGCCGCCGACCAGACGCTTTTCCGCTGCCAATAGGCCGAGCACCCGCGCATAGAGGCGAATCATCGACATCGTGTTTTCGCTCCCCGCCCCGTCCGGCCGCAGCCGTGGGGATCTTGCCGTTGGGAACCGGGTGGACCCGGCGCCGGCCGACCGGGGGGCTGCGGTTCTCCGCGCAGACACCCCCGGGCAATCGGCATGGAAAGATATGGCTCTTCCCCCCTGAACGGCACATGACGGCGAACAGCCCGTTCCTCCAAGCCCTTTACCGTTCCTTCAGCCTGTTTTTTTAGAAGTTGGGGACGGCCTGCGTGATTGGCCGGGCTTCGGGCATCGGCGTCATGGATCTCGCAACCGGTATCGGGCTGCTCGGCGGCGTCGGCGTCGTGTTCACCCTCATCATGATCGACGGCGGCAACTTCGCCGCCTATTTCGACAAGCACGCGGTGATCGTCATCTTCGGCGGTGCCATCGCCGCGACGATGATCCGCTTTCCGTTCTCGACCATGCTGCACGGCTTGCCGATGGGGCTGCGCTACGCCTTCACCATGCGCTCGGTGAAGCCGCACGAACTGATCGAGGAGATCACCAAGATCGCCGACGTGGTGCGCAAGTCGGGCCCGATCGCACTGGAGAGCATGGAGATCTCCGATCCGTTCCTGGCCCAGGGCTCGCGCTACATCGCCGATGGTTACGACCGCGACTTCATCCGCGATACGATGGAGCGCGACCGCGACAACTTCCTGATGCACCTCGACGAAGGCTCGAAGATCTACCGTGCCTTCGGCGACTGTGCCCCCGCGTGGGGCATGATCGGCACCATCCTCGGCATGGTGACGATGTTCGCCAACATGTCCGACCCGTCCAAGCTCGGCCCCGCCATGGCGACCGCCCTGCTCGCGACGCTCTACGGCGCCCTGATCGCCAACATGGTCGCCATTCCGATCGCCGACAAGCTTCACGTCAAGCTCGAGGAGGAGGATGTCTCGCGCTCCCTCATCATCGACGGCATCCTGCTGATCCGCGACCAGAAGAGCCCCTCGCTGGTGCGCGAGATGCTCATCGCCTACCTGCCGGCCAACCACCGCGAGGAACTCGCTGCGGAAGCGGCGTAACGGGGGCTTGAGCGGTGGCCAAGAAGAAGCGCGGCGGCGCCCACGGCGGTCACGGCTGGTTCGTGACCTTCGCCGACCTGATGGCGCTCCTGATGAGCTTCTTCGTCATGATCGCCGCCTACTCGACGCAGGACCAGAAGAAGCTCCAGGTCGTCGCCGGCTCGATGCGCGACGCCTTCGGCGTGAACAAGGAATCGAAATTCGCCGGTATCCTCGAAAGCGAGGGCATTCCGACGGCGGACAAGTTCAAGCACCTGCGCGACGTACCGCCCGAGCGGGCCACCGACCGCACCACGCCGCCGCAGATCGACAGCGGCCTCGACGACGGCATTCCCGACCGCGGCTATCCCGATGCTTTCGGGCAGGCCGCCGCCTCCCTGCGGCAGGCGATGCAGGACATGCCGGAGGTGGCGGAGCTGTCGAAGAACGTCATCATCGCGCCGACCCGGAAGGGGCTCGACGTTTCCATCGTCGATCAGGACGGCCGCTCGATGTTCCCGGAAGGATCGAGCCGCCCCAACGACCGCACCCGCCGGCTGCTCGAACGCTTGGCGCCGACGCTGATGAAGCTGCCGAACCGCATCGCCGTGACCGGCTTCACCGCGACGGCCCGTCCCGGCACGCGCGACACCGCCCCGCCCTGGGAGCTCTCGGCCAACCGCGCGCTGAGCGTGCGCGACGTGCTGGCCGGCGCCGGCCTGCCGGACGACCGCTTCGCCTCGGTGACGGGCAAGGCGGATACCGAGCCGATGTTTCCCGACAACCCCTATCTCGCGGCGAACCGCCGGGTCACGGTCACGCTATTGTCCGAGCCGCCGCCGACGCCGAACGGTAAAGCCCTGCCCTGAGGGCGCCCCCGCCGACCGCGTCTACTTGGCCACAAGCAGCGCCCAGTAGACCTTGTATTTGGAGCCCGGCGCGTAGGCGGTGGCGATGCCCATCCGCGTCGCCTCGGGAGACAGCATGACGGCCCGGTGCGGAGGGCTGTCGCGCCAGCCCGAGAACGCTTCCGCGAGCGTGTGGTAGCCCGCCGAAAGGTTGGCATCCGCCCCGTCATAGCCGAGCCGGGTCACGGCCGCGCGCACGGTTTGACTCCTGCTCGGACGGTCGGAGGCCGCCATGGCCGCGGCCTCGGTCTCGGCCAGGCGCTGCAATTCGGGGTCGATGACGAGCGGGGCGGCGCCGTTGTTGCGGCGATAGGCCGAGATCATGTCCCGGGCTGCCGCCGTATCCACCGCGGTGCTGCCGGTGGTGAGTGGCAGGTACATGCTCGGCAGCCCGGTGGTGTCGGGCGTCATCGTCCCCGCGCAGCCCTGGAGCAGGGCAACGAGCGCGAGCGCCGCAGGTGCGGTGATGAAAGTCCTGTGTCCGAGAGTTTGACGTCCGAGCACGACAACGGCTTTCCGGTGAGCAGAGGGATGAGGTGGCCCCTGCCCCCGGTAAACTCAAGTGTATCGGTGCTGCCGGCCCCCGATATCCTCAGGGCCGGCGCCGTTTCTTCCGAAGGACGCGCCTGCCTATCCGTGGCGTCGGCGGTTCACATCCTGCGATTCGTTCGCCGGGCTATGGGGGGCGGTTTCCTCGGGCGCCGAGCTCTTCTTGGCATCATCCGCTCCGGATGCCGCGGGCGCGATCACCTGCGTCGCCGAGCTGCCGACCGCATGGGCGATCTGACCGAGCGCGTCGCGGACCGGTTCCAGGCCCTGAACCGTGATGAAGCTCGAAGCCGGGCCCATCGGCGGGATGAACTCGGCATCAGCCAGCGTCTTGAACACCGAGAAATTGAGGTCGCTCTGCACCTTCTGGCCGAGGTTGACGTCGACCACCATGGCGACAAGCTCGAACTCTAGGAAGGGATCGCCGATCTTCTTGAACACCACCCGCGGCGGCGGCTCCTTGAGCACGTCCGGATGGGCCTTGGCGCAGGCGACCATCATCTCGGCGGCCTGGACCGGATCCTTGCTGCGCAGCACGCTGACGGAAAGGATGACCCGGCCGGTGCGGTCGCCGCGCACGCGGTTCTTCACGATTCCCGAAATCAGATTCGAGTTCGGCACGATCACGGCCGAGCGGTCGAAGGTCTGGATCTCGGTGGAGCGCACCGAGATCCGCTTCACGATGCCTTCGCTGTCGCCGATCAGCACCTGATCACCGACCCGGATCGGGCGCTCCCAGAGCAGCAGCAGGCCCGAGACGAAGTTGTTGACGATCGACTGGAGGCCGAAACCGATACCGACGGACAGCGCGCCGGCGACGATGGTCAGCTTCTCGAGGCTGAAGCCCAGATACGAGAAGGACAGCGCCAGGGCGAGCAGGAAGCCGACATAGCCCGCGACCGTCGAGATCGAGTTGCGCAGGCCGGCATCGAGGTCGGTCGCCGGCAGATAGGTGTTCTCCAGCCAGCGCTGCACGCCGCGGGTGATGAACACGCCGACCCCGAGGATGCCGACGCCGTAGGCGATGGACGACAGCGAAATCGTGACGTCGCCGACCTTGAAGCCGAAGAAGGCCGTGCGGATCGAGGAGAACACGTCCGTCGAATCGAGCCCCCAGGGCGCGAGCGTCAGGAGCGCCGCGACGGCGATCAGCACGACCCGGCCAAAGCCGGTCACCAGCACCGCGATCTGGTTGAGCGAGCGCTTGCGCAGCCCGGTATTGGCCTGGAGCGTGGTGGCGAGGCGGGTCTCCTCGCACAGCGAGCCGCCGATCAGCACATCGACGCTCATGATGAGGAGCCAGAGCAGGACGAGGACGCTCGCGCTCCAGATCAACTGATCGACGAGGAAGGCCGAGAGGGCGACATATCCCACCAAGGGCGCCGCCGCGATCACCGCGACCGCGACCCAGCCGAGCAACCGCAGCGGCCCACCGATATTGGCCGAGGTGTCGGTGCCGACATAGGGGCCGAAACACTCCTCCTCCTTCTCCGCGGTATCGGCGAAGCGATGGAGGCCGACGGCGAGCAGCAGCGCGGCCGTGACGGCCCCGATGCCGCGGGTGGCGATGGAGATGGGCAGAGCGGCGTAGATCGCCGAGTTCAGCGCCTCCGTCGACTTCGACACCGTGATGACCACGGCGATGCTGACGGCGAGCGCGTTGATCCGCCATGCCGCCGCGTCCGAGACCGGCGCCGGACGCCAAGCCGGCTTGTTGACGGCCAGCAGCGCGTCGGCGGTCGCCTCGACGAAGGCGATGAAGGCGATGCCGCCGAGAATGATGCTGGCGACCGGCAGAAACCGGGCGGGCAGCAACTCGGTGACGTCGAGGGCGTAGTAGACCGCGTAGCTGCCCGCGAGCGCCGGCAGCGTGCCGAGCAGGAGCACGCGCCACGCACCCAGAAGCTTGGCCCGCTTCGACGGTGAGGTGACGTTGATGTCCCGGCGGCCGAGCGCCGGGGCGATGTTACGGCGTCCGAAATACAGGGCGAAGGACAGGCCGAAGGCGAGACCGAGAATCAGCAGGTTCCACAGGGTGCCGTTGCGGCGGAACAGGGAGACGGTGTCGTCGAAGCCGCTGCGCAGCGAGCTGATGTCCCGTGGAATGTCGGCGGCGACCCGCATCCACAAGTCTGGGCTCAACAGCGAGGAGCTGCGCTCGAACAAGCCGCGGGTGAAGGCGGCGCGACGGCGATTCGAGATCTGATCGACGATCTGGTCGCTCTGCACCAGCAGCGACTTGGCCAGCCGCTGGGTGCCGTCGATGTCGTTGACCGCCTGCTCGCGCTCGGCCCGCTCACGGGCGACCTCCTCGCCCTCCTCGCCCTCCTTCGGCTTCGGGCCGATTTGCGTCAGCCGCTCGCGCGCGGCCTCCAGCCGTGGGCCGAGCAGCTCGATCACCGACCGCAGCCGGTCTGCGAGCGGGTCGAGCCCATCGCGGGCGCGGGTCAGATCGCCCGCGCCGACATTCTGCCCGGAGATCGCCTTTTCCCGCGCTTCGAGATCCGCCTTGATGGCGTCGAGCCGGTCGCGGAGCGTTTGCAGCGCTTCCGAGACGGGCACCTTGGGCGCTGCCGGCTTGGGAGCCAGCGCGGCCTGCCCGTCCGTCGCAGCCGGTTGCCCATTCGCCGGGGGCGCTGCCGTCTGGTGCTTCGGGGCCGGTGCCGACTGAGCGGCCGGCGCTTGCGCCCCGGGCGAACTCCCCTGCCCGACGGCCGCATTCGGCAGCAGAGCCGCCGCGGTCAGTGCCGCGATCAGAGCCTTGCTGCGCATCATGAGGCGGAGACGGGTGAGAAGGGAGTGTCGTAGCATCGGTGTCCTTCGCGGGGGAAACGGGATCGCGTCGGGTTATCGGCGCCAGGGTAGCCTGGCCGGCCGGTTCGCGGATGGTGTCGCGCGCGGCCACATCCGCCTGCCCCGCGCTCGACGGGCTCGGTATTCCGCGCCGCCCCTCAGCTAGGGTCATGGCGCGACTTGCCGAGAGGCACGCCGCGACACCTTTTGCAACGCACAACGGCGCGTCGGTCGGGTCTGTGTGCCCGCGTAATGGGGCAAAAGCGTGCGGAACGGAGCGATGGACGCTCTATTCCAAGGAAAATCATAGGCCGCGACGTCACGGACGGTGGGTCCGCCTTCACAAGCTTGTCACGCTGATATTACACTAAGCCGCGATGGACTTGGCCATATCCTCACGCAGCGAGGAGGCGGCGCTGATCGTCCGCCCCGCCACGCTTCGGATCGAACCGGCACGACTCGCCGGTCGGGGAAGCTGTTGGCGTCAAGATCCCTCCCCACCTTTCGTTTCCCGCCAACCCGCCCGAGCGCGACGCGCTGAGGCCGTGGGTTCGGCGCGAGCGCGCGCGACAGCCTGCGGACTCGCGGCCGTGCCGGGGCGTCATGCCCTCCGGCACGGTTCCGAGGCGCCCCCTGGGCTCCGACTGTCGCGGGTACGGCATGGCCCGTCGGACCTTCGGTGTCCGAGGCCGAGGCGCCCGAGGGGCGCCGTCACGAGCAGTGAGTGGCGTCGATGATCGATCTGCAAACCCTGGTGCTCAACGCGGATTACAGGCCGCTTTCCTACAATCCGCTCTCGTTGTGGTCCTGGAAGGACGCATTCACGGCGCTGTTCCTCGATCGCGTCACCCTGGTCGCGAACTACGATATCGAGGCGCACAGTCCGAGCCGATCCCTCAAGGTGCCGAGCGTGGTCGCCCTCAAGAGCTACGTTGCGCTGGCCCGCAGCCCGGCCTTCACCCGATACAACATCTACCTGCGCGACACCTTCTCCTGCCAATATTGCGGCCTGCGTCTCCCCTCGGGCGGTCTGACCTTCGACCACGTCGTGCCTCGCTCACGCGGCGGCCTCTCCACCTGGGAGAACGTCGTGGCGGCCTGCTCGCCCTGCAATCTGCGCAAGGCCAACCGCACGCCGCACGAGGCCGAGATGCCGTTGCTCAACGAACCGCGCCGGCCGACGCGGCACGAGTTGCACCGGCGCCAACCGGAATTCGACCACCGCCAGTACCACCATACCTGGCTCGACTATCTCTACTGGGACAGCGAGCTCGACAGTTGACCACGCGTCAGCGCAACGGCTGCGGGGGCTCGTTGAACATCGGCTGGTTGGTCGGCCGCGGCACGTAGGCCCGGACGGCGAACCGCTCGACCGGCCCTGACGCGCGGAAGCGCGGGCGCGGATCGCGGTAGGGCATGTCCGGCGGGAGTGCCGTGACGGCGGGGCGTCTCCTGAAAGCTCCGCCGCGGCTCTCGGCTTGCGCATCCGTCATCGCGATCGACAGGCCGGCGAGCGTCGCGGCCGTGAGCGGAAGCAGATGGCGCATGGCGGCTCTCCGATCTCGGTCGCGCGTCAGAACTTGATGGCCGCGCCGCCACGCACGGTGTTCAACTCGGCCTTATGGCCCTGGAAGTCGTTGAACAGGACGTATTGATACTCGCCGCGCAGCAGGAAGTTCGGCGTGATGGCGTATTCGAGGCCGCCACCGACGGCGATGCCGGTTACGGTGACCTTCTTTGTCGTCCCATGGACCGTGCCGGGCGCCGGGATGCTGCCAGGCGGATTATTTTGGTAGAAGACAGAGTAGCCTTCGTTGTCGATGTATGATTTCGTAGTGCCCGTCTGATTGGTGGCGTAGGTTGTATTGTTATAGCCGTAATCCTGAATTGTAACAGTATTACGGACGGTCGCTCGACCGACTGCCATGCCGCCCGTGACGAAGGGAAGGAGATTGCCAAAGGCGTAGCCAAGTCGGCCTCTGATCGTCCCATAGTCTTGAATTTTGGTGCTGGCTTGGCCGCTCAGATCGACGGTTCGAAGGTAGTTGTCCTTCGTGATCATGTAGCGGGCGATCTGATCGGAGGTGGTTCCGCTCTGACCAAAGTACGTATAATCGGCCTCGAAACCAACGACGACATCTTCGAACTGGTAGTTGACACCGGCAAACACACCGTAGCTGGCGCCGCCAGAATGGGTCGAACGCGCTGCAAGAAGCTGGGATGCGTTCATTTCGGCTTCCACGACGCTATACCGGAGCGCATTCGCGACGATCGGCTGGAACGTATTGTTGAAGCCGAGGGCGGCCGACGAATAGCCGCCATGCCCACCGACATAGAACCCGCTCCAGTCGATGATCGGAGCCGGTGCCGGGTAATCATCGTCGTAGCCGCGCAGCACGCCGTAATCGAGATCGGCAGCGAAAGCGGGTGAAGCCAGAACGGTGGTCAGAAGAGCCAGGGTCGCGATACGCATCGTCGTCGTCCTCACGCACCGGGCCGTTGCTGCGCCGGGCTGACCCTTTCGTACTAGTTCGGTAACCTTAATTTTTCGTGCCGGACCAACATTGGATGGCGTCCCGAGATCGTGGATTCGTGCCCCTGCCCATCGTTTTCGGCGCGATACGCGAGCGTTCGGTGCGACGGTCCAAACGAGAACGGCGCCCGGGGATAAGCCCGGACGCCGTGCGTTCCTCAGGAACGATCTTGGTCGATTCAGTTGCCGAAGTTCCGAACGGGAGAGGCGAGCAGGCCGTCGGCGAAGCGGTAGCGAAGGCCGACCCGGAATTCGCTGGCCGTCAGATCCTTCACACGGGTGAGGCCGCCGAACTCGTCCAGTCCACTGCGGATCCGGCCGAGATCGATGTAGCGGTAGGCCGCGTCCACGCTGAAACCGGCACCGATGTCATAGGACAGACCGGCGGTCAGAGCCCAGGCGAAGGTCATGACCGAGTGGTTGGCGCGGAAGGCGGCGTTGCGCGGTCCCGTGCCCGCGGACCCGTCGCAGCCGTCGATCAGGCATGTCGTCTGGGTGTAGTTGCGGCTCATCCGCTTGTCGGCGAAGCCGACACCCGCGCCGACGTAAGGCGTGAAGCCGTACCACGTTCCAATGTCGGCGTAGACGTTGACGAGGCCGGTCAGCACATCGACCTTGCCGGCTTCGAGATTGTAGCCGGTCTCGAACACCGAGCGCGAGGAGTAGCCGCGGAAGGACGAGGCGGCGCGCTGGTCGATGGTAGCGTCGACGCGCAGCCACGGATTGATCTGGTAGCCGACGCCGCCGCCGTAGCCGGTCTCGGAACTCAGGCGCAGCCCGACCAGCGGCGGCATGCCCGGATCGTTCGGATCGAGAATGGCATCGTCGCGCGGGTGGTCGTACCAGCTCTGCGTGAAGTCGCCGCGCAGGTACCAGCCGCTGCCGATGGTCACCGGTTCGACTTGGACAGGCGGCGGCGGGGGCGGCGGAAGCAGATCCGCCGCCGCGGCAGGGGATGCGAAGGAGCCGGTCAGAACCCCGAGGAGGGTGCCGGTCGCGAGCGTGGCCGCCAGCGCCAGACGATGCGATGCGATCATGGGAAGCCTCGTCGGAGGCGGCGGCAGGAGGGGCCCGCGCCTCGATTGACCGGCAGATTTGCCGATAAAGGTTATGATCGGCTTAACCTTAACCAGCAGGGATCCAGAGAGTCGGCAACTTGAAAACAAAAACGGCGCGGAGGGTGTCCGCGCCGTGGCAATACAATCGAAAGTTCGGGAAAATCAGTACTTGCGCACCAGCGGAGGCGGGGGCGCGTAATCGACCGCGGCGACGGCAACCGGGGCGCCGAACAGGTAGCGCAGGCCGACCTTGACGTCGTGGGCTTCCAGTTCCTTCACGCGATAGACGGTCTTCGGGCAGTCCGGAGCGCAGGTGACGACGCCGGTCGTGGCCTCGCCCATGTTGAGGTAGCGGTAGGCCGCCTCGAACCTGATGTTCTGTGTCACGGCGTAGCCGAGACCGGCATGAAGGGCCCAGGCAAAGTTCGTCCGCTCGTTGTGGCGGCCGATACCGTAGCCCCCCTCATACGCGCCGAAGCCCTTGTCGGTCACGCCGCCGAAGCTGTGGTGGGCGACACCGACGCCGGCACCGACGAACGGCGTCACGCCATACCACGTGCCGAGATCGACATAGCCGTTGGCGAGGCCGACGATGGAATCGAACTTGCCGCTCGTGACGTTGTAGCCGCCGGTATCGCCGAAGGTCTTGTCCTCGGCGACGAACGTCCACTTGCTGCGGAAGCGGTACTCACCGGTTGCATCGACGCGCAGCCACGGATTGATCTGATAGCCGACGCCGCCGCCGATGAAGTACTGGTTGGAGACCTTATCCTGCACGACGGCGTAGTCGTACGGCTTGGGCGGATGGGAGACGTCCTCGGCAATGCTCTTGCGCAAGTCGAGCGATCCGTAGCCGCCATCGACCCGAAGGTACCACCCGCCCGCGAACACGTCCGGCTCGGGCAGCGGCTCGGGCATCGGCGGCGGGGGTGGCAGCAGGTCGGCGGCTTGTGCGAGGCCGGGCACCCCGACGCTCGCGAGGAGCGTGAAGGAGCGCGCCAATGCGAGAATTTTGGTGCGGCGGCGCATTACGATTTCCTTGACCCATCGAGCGCGCCGAAAATTGAAGGCCGGCCCGAGATGCGAAAGCAAGGATGATCGATGAAGGTTAAGTCGGACTTAACGTAAAAAGTTATCCTTGCCGATCCGTTGTCATGATTGGCAAAGGTGCCGGAAAATCAGTGCCATCGCTGCTTGTACTTTCCGCCGGTGACCGCCCCGGCAGCGGATCGGTCCCGCCCTTCGCGTCGCCGAACCGATTCCCGGCTGAGAGCCGTATCCGGCCGGATTGCTTTAGGCCGCTGCGCGGGTGACGGCGTCCACGACTTCGTCCACGACCTCGGCGACGAGATCACGGTCGTCCCCCTCGGCCATCACCCGGATCACGGGCTCGGTACCGGAGGGGCGGATCACGAGGCGGCCCGATTGGCCGAGCCGGTCCTTGGCATGGGCGATGGCGGTGACGACCGAATCCGCGCGCAGGGGCTCACCGGAGCGGAAGCGGACGTTCTTGAGGATCTGCGGCAGCGGCTCGAAGCAGTGGCACACCTCGCTCACGGGCAGGTTGCGGCGCTTGACGACGCTGAGGAGCTGAAGCGCGGCCACCAGCCCGTCGCCCGTGGTCGCGTAATCCGACATGATGATGTGGCCGGACTGTTCTCCGCCGAGATTGTAGCCGTGCTGGCGCATATGTTCGAGCACGTAGCGATCGCCGACGGCCGTGCGGGCGAGGGTGAGACCGATGCTGTTGATGTAGCGTTCGAGGCCGAGATTCGACATGATCGTCGCGACCAGTCCCGGTTGGGTCAGGCGCTCATCCTCCTGCCACGAGCGGGCCACGGCCGCCATGAGCTGGTCGCCATCGACCTTCTGGCCCTTCTCATCAACGATCAGCACACGGTCGGCGTCGCCATCGAGGGCGATTCCGACATCGGCGCGCAGCTCCCGCACCTTCTGCACGAGGGTTTCGGGCGCGGTCGAGCCGACATCCTGGTTGATGTTGAACCCGTCCGGCTCGACACCGATGGAGATCACTTCGGCGCCCAGTTCCCAAAGGGTTTCCGGCGCGACGCGGTAGGCCGCGCCGTTGGCGCAGTCGACGACAACCCGCAGACCGTCCAGGGTGACGTGGCGCGGGAGGGTGCGCTTGGCGAACTCGATGTAGCGGGCATGCACGCTCTCGATCCGCTTGGCGCGGCCGAGGTCGCGCGAAGCGGACAGGCGGTTGCGCATGTCGCCGTCGATCAGGCTCTCGATCTCGAGTTCGAGCTCGTCGTTGAGCTTGAAGCCGTCGGGCCCGAACAGCTTGATGCCGTTATCCTCGAAGGGGTTGTGCGAGGCCGAAATCATCACGCCGATATCGGCGCGCATCGAGCGGGTCAGCATGGCGACGGCGGGGGTCGGCATCGGCCCGAGCAGCAGCACGTCCATGCCGACGGAGGTGAAGCCGGCGACGAGCGCGGTCTCGATCATGTATCCCGAGAGCCGGGTATCCTTGCCGATCACGACGCGGTGGCGGTGGTCGCCGCGTTGGAAGATCACGCCCGCGGCCTGCCCGACCTTGAGAGCAAGTTCCGGTGTGATGACGCCGTTGGCCCGTCCACGGATGCCGTCGGTTCCGAAGTGTTTGCGCAACGTCGCTTCTCCGCACTCGGCGTGGTTCGCACCGGAGCAGATTACCAGAATGGCACCCGGCCGGCAGAAAAGATCTCGGGTATCGTGAACCGGTTGCTCCGTGACAAAGGCGTTCGAAATGGGGCGGCCCGGCCGGTTTGGCCAGCGGCGCGTGCATCGTCCCGGACGTTGGATTCAGGCGGTGGCACGAGCCTGTTGTTTTTGCATGGCATTTTCCGAAAGCCGCAGGCTGCGCTATCGAAGAAGTTGCGGCAGGCCCGAGAGAAGCAGGGCGATGCCTGAGACGGTCAGAAGGCCGAGGACGAGCCGGCGAAACCCGGTCTCGCTCAAGCCGATATAGGCACGCGTGCCGATGATGGTCGGGATCAGCATGGCCGGCAGCACCACGAGGATCATCGGCAGCATGCTTCGTGTGACGATACCGGATGCGACGTAGACGGCCAGCGTGACGGCGAGCATCGATAGATTGAAGTTCTGGATGACGGCGCGCTGCACGTCACGCTCGTAGCCGCGGAGCGTGCACCAGAGTGTCGGCAGCGTTCCCGTGAACCCGCCGAGGCCTCCGAGAATGCCGCCGCCAAGTCCGACGGCAGCGTCGGCGATACGGCCGCCGACGGTGATGCGCGGTAGATCCTTCGACAGGAGCATCGCGGGGCACCAGAGCACGAGAACGGCTCCGAGGATCGTCTTGAACCAGTGCATGTCGAGATGCGGCAGCAGGAGCGTCCCGAGCGGGACACCGGCAAGGCCGCCGAGCACGAACGGTGCCAGGAGACGAAGATCGAAGCCCCTGCGCATCGTGACCGCAGCAATGATCTGCCCCGTGAGCGCACCGGTCACCGCGAGGGCCGCTGCAAGCTGCGGGTCGATCACCCAGGCCCAGACCGACATGGCGACGAGGCCGAACGCGAAGCCCGACAGCCCTTGGACGAAGCCGGCGATGGCTGCGCCGAAGGCGACGATGAGATAGACCGAACTCGACATGCGCCGGGTCTTTTCACCCTTGTCTTGGGGCACGGCCTGCCGATGCGCTGCCGCGCGCGATGGCCATGAAAAAGGGGCGCCTCGCGGCGCCCCTTCTCCAGGTCCGATCCGGTGTTCAGCCCTGCGGTTGCGGGCTCGGCTCCAACCCGCCATCGCTGCCGCGCGGGCGACCACGGCCGGTCGATGGCACCGGCGAGCCGCGGGCCGGGGTCGGCGGCACGTCGCCCGAGTCGCGCACCGGCGGCTCGCCCTGGAGCAGCTTGCGGATCTCGTCGCCGGACAGGGTCTCGTATTCGAGAAGGCCCTGCGCCAGCGCCTCGAGATCGTCCTTGCGCTCTTCGAGGATGCGGCGCGCCTCCTCCAGGCCCGCTTCGACGAGGCGGCGCACTTCCGCATCGATCTTCTGCGCGGTTGCCTCCGAGACCGTCTGCTGGCGGCCCATCGACATGCCGAGGAAGACCTCGTCGTTGTTGTCGCCGTAGGCCACGGTGCCGAGCTCCGGCGAGAAGCCCCAGCGCGTGACCATCATCTTGGCCAGGCGTGTCGCCTGCTCGATGTCGGACTGGGCGCCCGAGGTCACCTTGTCCTTGCCGAAGATCATCTCCTCGGCGATGCGGCCGCCCATCATGATCGCCAACCGCGAGGTCATCTGCTCGAACGACATCGACAGCTTGTCGCGCTCGGGCAACTGCATGACCATGCCGAGCGCCCGGCCGCGGGGAATGATCGTCGCCTTGTGGACGGGATCGGTGGCCGGGACGTTGAAGGCGACGATGGCGTGGCCGCCCTCGTGGTAGGCGGTGAGCCGCTTCTCGTCCTCGGTCATGACGAGGGTACGCCGCTCGGCGCCCATCATGACCTTGTCCTTGGCATCCTCGAACTCGTGCATCGTGACGATGCGCTTGCCGCGGCGTGCGGCCAGCAGCGCCGACTCGTTGACGAGGTTCATCAGGTCGGCACCCGAGAAGCCGGGGGTACCGCGGGCGATGACCTTGAGATCGACGTCGGGCGCCAGCGGCACCTTGCGGACGTGGACGCGCAGGATGCGCTCGCGGCCGGTGACGTCCGGGTTCGGCACCATGATCTGGCGGTCGAAGCGGCCGGGACGCAGCAGCGCCGGATCGAGCACGTCGGGGCGGTTGGTCGCCGCTATGATGATGACGCCCTCGTTGGCCTCGAACCCGTCCATCTCCACGAGGAGCTGGTTGAGGGTCTGCTCGCGCTCGTCATTGCCGCCGCCGAGACCCGCGCCGCGGTGACGGCCGACGGCGTCGATCTCGTCGATGAAGATGATGCAGGGCGCGTTCTTCTTGGCCTGCTCGAACATGTCACGAACGCGGGACGCGCCGACGCCGACGAACATCTCGACGAAGTCCGAACCGGAGATGGTGAAGAAGGGCACATTGGCTTCACCCGCAACCGCACGGGCGATCAGCGTCTTACCGGTGCCGGGCGGGCCGACGAGCAGCACGCCGCGCGGGATGCGGCCGCCGAGGCGCTGGAACTTCTGGGGATCGCGCAGGAATTCGACGATCTCCTGAAGGTCCTCCTTGGCCTCCTCGACGCCGGCCACGTCGTCGAACGAGACCCGTCCATGCGCTTCGTTGAGGAGCTTGGCCTTCGACTTGCCGAACCCCATGGCGCGTCCGGCACCGGACTGCATCTGGCGCGAGAGGAAGATCCAGGCGCCGATGAACACGAGGATCGGCAACCAGCTCACAAGAAGCTGGATGAACCAGGGCGTGTTGTCGGAGGGCGGACGCGCCGTGATCTGCACGCCCTTGGCCTGGAGCTTCGAGACCAGGCCCGGGTCGTTCGGCGCGTAGCTCGAGAAGTTGCCGCCGCCTACATAGGTGCCGCTCACGTCCTGGCCGGAGATCGTGACGGACTGAATCTTGCCGGCGTCGGCATCGTTCAGGAGCTGGCTGTAGGCGATCTCGCTGCCGCCGCCACGGTGACCCGGGTTCTGGAACAGGGTCACGAGGGCGAGCACCAGCAGGAAGATGACGACCCACAGGGCGAAATTGCGGAAATTCGGGTTCATCGATCGGTCCTGGGAGGCGTGCGAGCGTCGTCCCGCAATGTCGCGGCATACCCCACGCACTCCGAGCCAATGTAGGCGGCGCCCCACCGGTTGCCAAGTAAATCGGATGCCCCTGCGTCGAGGGCGACCGCGTAACGTTAGCGGCGGCGATCCGGTGCCCTGCGCGGCGGCGCCGCGACAAGGCGGATTGTCCCCTCCCCTTCCGCCTCGATCAGGACCCCGCGGAGGGTGCGGCGCAACGCCCTCCTCTCGGTCAGAGCCGGCAGCAGCGCATCGAGCACCAGCGCTTCGAGCCGTTCCAGGCGCTTCGGAACGGGTGCTTCGTGAGCCGGCGCGACCGTGTCGAGAGCCGCGTCGATGACGCGCACGACGATGGCGCATGGCTCGCGACACAGGCGCTGCCCGTCGAGACGCAGCCCACCATCGTCCGTGCGCGTGATCTCCAACAGGACAACCTCGGCACGCTGCCTCAGCGCCGTGTCGTCCCGCCGAGCGCGAACGGCAAGGCGGGCCAGCCGCGCCGCATTCAGGCCTTCCTCCGCAAGGAGCGGCAAGAGGCGGCGCAACCGGGCTCGGGTGAAGCGCTCATCCGTGTTGGAGGGATCGCAAAGGAACGGGAGCCGGTGCATCTCGCAATAGGCCACCAGATCGGCCTTCGAGAGGCTCAAGAAGGGCCGCACCAGCCGGATGCCCGGTGCCAGGGGGCGCTCGTCCCGCATCCCGGCGAGTCCGGAGGGCCCACTTCCGGCGATGAGCCGCATCAGCACGGTCTCGGCCTGATCGTCCAGTGTATGCGCGGTGAGAACGAGCCCCGCGCCGATCCCTGCGGCATGATCGGTCAGGAGCCTGTAGCGGGCGCTGCGCGCCGAGGCCTGGATACGGCTGCCACGTCGCGGCGCGTCCCAGGTCAGAATCGTGTGGACAAGGCCGAGTTCGGCGGCAAGGCGCCCAACCCCGAGCGCCTCATCGGCCGAACCCGGCCGGAGGGCGTGGTCCACCGTGGCGACGCGGAACCGGTCCTTCCCCGCACGGGCGGCCGCGTGCATCAGTGCCGTGGAATCGGGTCCGCCCGAGACCGCAATCAGTGCCGGGCCAGCGGGTTCGTTGAGGAATGGTGCGAGGGCGCGGTCGAGCCGGTCGTCGAGGGACGCGGGCGCTGCGCTCAAGCGGCGCAGCGGGCGCGCTTCTGCTCCCGCTCGACGCCTTGGCGCACGGTGGCGCCGGCGCTCGGAAACTTGCGCTCGACCTCGGCCAGCGTGGCGCAGGCCTGGGCCTTCGCGCCGAGCGCATGCAAGGAGGTGCCGAGCTTCAGCATCGCCTCAGGGGCGACGGGCGAATTCGCGTAGTCAGTCGAGACCTTCAGGAACTGCTCGGCGGCCTCGCGGGAGCGGCTGCGCTGGAGATAGCTTTCACCGAGCCAGTAGGTCGCCTTCGGCACCAGCCGGTCGCGCGGATGCGATTGGATGAACTGACGCAGGCTCATCTCGGCCTGCTCGTACTGGCGCTCGCGAATGAGAGCGTAAGCGACCTCGAAATCGGCCTGCGCGTCGCCGCTGCCGGTGGCGGCGATGCTGGCGCTCCCGACGGGTGCTTCGAGCGGCGCAATCGACCCGGTGCGCGCGTGCGGCGGCGAGAGGTCCACCGGACCGCCGAAGCCAGGCGGCGGCAGATCTCCGTCCTCCGACGAATCGGAATCCGCCTCCACCACCGTCGGGGCGACAGAGCGGCGCTGGGGTGCCTCCGCCTCGGCGATGGCGCCGGTCGGCAAGGGCAGCGAGGGCTGCGTCGTCCCGAGTGGCTTCGGGGCGCCCGGCGCATTCGGGTTCTGCTCCGGATCGAAGGCATCGCTGCGCTTGCCGGGCCGGCCCTCACCCGGATTGGTGCCATAGGGGGCGGCCGAGGGCGGGGGTGCTGCGGACGCCGGTGCCTTGCGGGTGGGCGCGGCGGCGCTCCCCTTCCCTTCCTGGAAGCGGAACTCGACATCCTCCTGGAACTTCCGAAGCTGTTCCTTGAGCTGCCGGTTCTCGTACTGGAGCGTCTCGATCTGTCCCGAGAGCTGCCGGGACACGTTCTCGAGACGGTTGAGACGCACCACGAACTCCGACGCGTCCTGTGCCTGCGCGCCGCAGAGCACCGCTGGTGCGATCGCGAAACCGAGTCCGAGGGTCAGGAGGAGGCGGCGGAACATGGCGGCTGGCACCGATCGGTCTTCTGGTTCGCGGCCGACGTCGTGTTCTTCCCGAACCCTCCGCTGCGCCGTCGCGGCCTGAGCGGCGACGGCGCAGCGGAGGGTTCGATGAGGCACGCTTACCCGATAGCAGATGGCCCGGTCGGCCGCAAAACCGGGCCTGCACCCCGTCTCAGGAGCCGGCGCCGCCGTCCAGAACGCTGACGGAGCGGCGGTTCTGCGACCAGCAGGAGATGTCGTTGCAAACCGCCACCGGGCGCTCCTTGCCGTAGGACACCGTCCGCATCCGCGAGGCCGAGATGCCGCGGGAGGCGAGGTAATCCTGCACCGTCTGTGCCCGGCGGGCGCCGAGGGAGTAGTTGTACTCCCGCGTGCCGCGCTCGTCGGCATGGCCCTCAATGAGGAAGCTGTAACGCGGGTAGCGCTGGAGCCACGATGCCTGCTTGTCGAGGGTCGCGGTCGCGGTCGGGGTGAGATCGGTCGAGTCGGATTCAAAGAATACCCGGTCGCCGATATTCACCACGAAATCCTGGGCGCTGCCGGGGCGGGCCGCGCCTCCGGCGCCGCCGGCACCGAAGCCGGACGCATCGGCAAGATCGCTGTCCTTGCTGCAGGCCCCGAGGCCGAGTGCGGCGCAAAGTGCCAGCGTCAGGGAAAGCCCACGGAAACGCGCGGGTGTCGACATCGTCACTCTCCTCACGGCCGAGCCGTGCCGGTTGTCCTGCCGGTGCCCGCTCCAATCGTCTGGCGAAAGGGGCCGGCTCCGAATCTCAGTTTGAAGGCGCTCCCGATGACCGGACACGGATCCGTGTCGGCCCCAAGCGCTTCGTGCCGAATAGTGTAGCCGCGGATGGTTAAGTGTCTCTCACGCAAGCACCCGCACCGCTGTCTGTCCGCGAGACGGGCCGGACGGCGGCTGCGCTGCCGCGACCGCATCGACCGACGACCGATCCAAGCTCGACCGCAGCGACGTCAGTGTACTGCTCAAGATTGCGGCGGGCCGTGGGCGCGAGAGGAAACGGCTCCGCTTTGCCGATTGACGTTGCGGTGCGGTAACACAAGTGGTGTCACACGCCGCGCAACGTCGCGATCGCGTTCCGTGCCTGGCGGGCGGCGTCAACCGCAGCGCCCAGCGGCGCCGCGATCTCTGCGCCGCTCAGACAGGCCTGCTCCAGAGCTGCACAGGCGCCCGACAGACGGCTGAAGGAGAGCGCGCCGCTCGACGAGACGAGGATGTGTGCGTCGCTGGCAAGCCGCGACGCTTCACGGGCGGGCGGATCGAGGCGGATCGCGATCTCGTGGTCGAGGACTTCGAGCAGCTCCATGAGGCGGGTGCGGCCGAACAGATCCTCCAACTCCGCCAGCGCGTCGGCATCGAAGGCTGGTGCCTGGGCGGGACGCTGCGCGTCAGGCTCATTCATTCCATTGCTCAGCTTTGCGAAAACTTGCTATGCGGCGGTGGAGTTAATGATGCATTAACTGTTCCGCCATGTGATGGGCGCGCCGCAAACTGGATAAGGGCCATGCCTTCCGCCCCGACCGTGCTCATCGTCGAGGACAATTACCTGCTACTTGAGATGCTGACGCGGCTTTGCGAGCGCGAGGGCATGCGCGTTCTCGCAGCGTCGAGCGGCGAGGCGGCGCTGACGACGTTGCGGGACGTGGGCGAGGCCATCGATTGGCTGCTGACCGACATTCTCCTCCCTGGTCTGATCGACGGCTGGACCGTGGCTGCCGCCTATCGCGAGCGTCATCCGAGGCGGCCGGTCGTCTACGCCTCGACCGCGGCGCAGATCGAGAGCCGCACGGTTCCCGGCAGCATCTATATCCGTAAGCCGTTCCAGGCCCGGGAGATCGTGGAACTGGCAAGCGTCATGGCTGCGTCGCGCGGCGTCGGAGACGCGCGCCGCGTCGCCGGCTGAGTGGGTTCCGACAAGACCACTGCGCCGCCGTTGTCGCGAGAACGGAAGCGGTTGGAAGTCGGGCGATTGGGGCGGCATGCCCATCCCGTCCGCGCTGAATCGATCTACGCCGCACCTAAGAGCGAGCAGATCTCCGGATCCTTCTCCCAAGCCTCGACCCGCGCATTGGTGAGGTTCTCCGACCGCTGCCGCGCGTAGAGGGCGAAGCTCTCGGCCACGAAATCCGGCAGATCGAGAAGGCGCGGCGCGGCGCGGCGGCCGTCGCCCTTGAACAGCGTCGAGCCCGCCACGCCGTAGCGTTCGGCAATACCCGGCAGGACGGGCCAGACCGGCTCGGACGTCAGCGCATCGGGGGCGTAGGTATGGACTGGGATGTCGAGCGGGTCGCAGCCGGTCTCGCGGGCGAGGCGCCGGGCGATGTCGCCCAGCACGTGCAGGTGCGGGTGGTTGATGACGTGCATGAACACGCCGCCGCGGCTCCACAGCGCGAATTCCCGCTCCAGGCCGAACCCGACGTCGCGGGCGGTGCGCAGCAGGTAGTCCGCGCTCGCCTGCCACAGGTCGAAGTAGCCGAGCCGCTCGAAGACGGCACCGGTATAGAGCCGCAGGGTCGCCTCGACGCTCAGGCCCTGGCGGAAGCCGTGGAGCGCGATCGCCGAGTGATACGGCCCGATCGGCGAGGCGACGAGACGAGACAGCCTCAGGCTCGCTTCGTCGCCGACATGGATGAGGTCGGGATGGAAGCCGGAAAACAGGATCGTTGGAAACAGCCGCAGCCCCGGCACGCGTTCGGCGAGCCCGTGGACGTTGCCGCCCGCGACGAAGCACGTGGGAAAGAAATGCGAGAAGACGTGATCGGCATCCCCGAGATGGTGTGCCAGCCGGTCGAGATGCCCGAACCGTCGGCCAAGCCCGGCGACGAGAAGCGTCTCGACCGCGGCGCCCGGCAGCAGCAACCGCAGCGCCTGCGCGATGCCGGCCGCCTGACAATTGCCGATCACCGCGATCCGCGGGCGGCCGGCCGGTCGCCGCCACGGTCTCGCCCAGGATCGCAGGGAGAACGGCTGCGCCGCGAAGGCCCGGACGGCCGGGGCGAGCGGTTTGAAAAGGGCGGGGAGCGGGGCCAAGCGGCGCGCGGCCTCTCGCGGGCATGCGTGCAGGATCGGATCAGGCGATGAACCCTTACCGCGATCTACCGGCCGAGCGCTTCTGGCGCAAGGCGGTGGCGGGCGTGCCGCCCTTCGCCCTCGATCCGGGTCCGCGCGGGACCTTTCGCATCGCCCGCACCGATCGCGTGGCGACCGCCGGCTCCTGCTTTGCACAACGCGTCTCGCAGGCGCTGGCCCGCGGCGGATTCCGCTACCACGTCACGGAAACCGCACCCGAAGGGTTGAGCGAGGCCGAGGCGACCGCGCGTCAGTTCGGCACCTTCTCGGCGCGTTACGGCAATCTCTACGGCCCGCGCCAGTTCGTGCAGCTCTTCGACCGGGCTTTCGGCGCCTTCGATCCGCAGCTCAAGGCATGGCAGCGGGACGACGGACGCCTCGTCGATCCGTTCCGCCCGACCATCGAACCCGATGGCTTCGCCGACGAGGCCGCGGTGATCGAAGCCCGCGAAACCCATCTCGCCCGGGTGCGTGACCTTTTCGAGAGCCTCGACGTGCTGGTCGTGACGCTCGGCCTTACCGAGGGCTGGCGTTGCCGTGCCGACGGGGCGGCGCTCTCCCTCGCGCCGGGGGTCGCGGGCGGGCAGTTCGATCCGCAGGAGGTCGCCTTCGTCAATGCGGGCACGGCCGAGGTGATCGCCGACGTCAAAGGGTTTCTCGATCGGCTCTGGAGCGTGAATGGGCGTGCGCGGGTCATCCTCACCGTCTCGCCGGTGCCGCTGATCGCGACCTATTGCGATCAACACGTGCTCGTCGCGAACGCACACTCGAAGGCGGTGCTGCGGGCCGCCGCCGGGGAGGTCTGCGAACGCAACGATCCGCGCCTCGTCTACTTCCCGTCCTACGAGATCATCACGAGCCACACCAATGGCGGGCGCTACTACGAGGAAGACCAGCGCGGCATCGCCGAGGCCGGCGTCGCCCACGTGATGCGCGCCTTCATGGCGAGCTTCGCCCCCGGTTCGGCCGAGAAGCCGCAGCCGCAGCCCTCCCACGACAGCCAAGCGGAGTTCGCCGGCACCGCAGGCGTCATCTGCGACGAGGAGACGATCGAGCGCAGCCTCGCCTGATAAGTGTCTCACACAAAACTCCCGCCGCGCTGTCATCGCCAGAACGAGAACGGTCAGAGACCGGGGGTTTTGTGAGGCACTCTAAGCGTTTCGCTCGATCCGAGGGGGAAGCGTAACGCTCCGCCCGCGCGACGCGCGAGGAGTCGATCCATCCTGCAGGCCCGACGGGATCCCGCCGAGGCCCAAATCCGCCATCCCAATCCGCCATCCCAAGGGGATCAACCGGATTTGAGAGGAAAGGAGGCTACTTGAGGTGGGCGAAGTAGACGTCGCCCGCGGCCTGCTTCAACTCGGCCCCGGCCTCGCGGCCGATCGCGTCCGCGTCCGCCGCCAATCCCTCCCGATGGACCGCCCAGTGGCGGCTGCCATCCGGCAGGAACAGCAAGCCGTCGAGGCTGATGCGATCCCCCCTCACCTGCGCGAGGGCCGCGATGGGTGTGCGGCACGAGCCGTCGAGTTCGGCAAGCAGCCCGCGTTCCGCGTCGAGCGCCGTCGTCGTGGTGGCGCAGGCGATGGGCGCCAGCAGCGCCCGGATCGCGTCGTCGCCGGCCCGGCACTCGATGCCGAGTGCGCCCTGCGCCACGGCCGGGAGCATCTCTTCCACCGACAGCACGCTGCGGGCGATATCCGCCATCCCGAGGCGCTGCAGGCCGGCGAGCGCCAGCAAGGTGGCGTCGCACTCCCCCGCCTCCAGCTTGCGCATCCGGGTATTGGCATTGCCGCGCAGCGGCACGATGGTGAGATCGGGCCGGTGCATCAGCACCTGTGCTCCGCGCCTGAGCGAAGAGGTGCCGACCCGTGCGCCGGAGGGCAGATCGGCCAGACCGCTGGCCCCACTCGCGCTGAGGAAGGCGTCGCGCGGGTCGTCGCGTTCCAGGATGCAGGCGATGGCGAGCCCGTCGGGAAGCCACGTTTCCACGTCCTTCATCGAGTGAACGGCGACATCGATCTCGTCGGCAAACAGGGCTTGTTCGAGTTCCTTGGTGAACAGGCCCTTGCCGCCGATCTCGGAGAGCGGCCGGTCGAGCACGCGGTCGGCCACGGTCGAGACGACGATGATTTCCGTCTCCAATCCCGGATTGGCCGCCACGATCCGATCGCGGACCATGCCGGTCTGGGCCAGCGCCATCGGGCTGCCGCGGGTTCCGATTCTCAAGGCACGCGAAAGGCTCATGCTTGCGCTTTACCCGAGACGATGCCGTCCGTCACGCGCTGGCGCGCATGTGAGGCTGTGCGGGACGCGAGATCCCGGCGGCACTTTGTCGGAAAACTTTTCCGAGGGGGCTGGACACGCCATCCGGTCGTTGCTAATCCGCCGCCACCGAACGGGATTGGTGGCCCGGCGGTCCAGCCTCCTCACCGAGGCTTCGGGCGCATAGCTCAGTTGGTAGAGCAGCTGACTCTTAATCAGCGGGTCCTAGGTTCGAACCCTAGTGCGCCCACCAAACATTCCAAGCACTGAGCCGATACCTCAGACGCCATTTCGATATGACGTCAGCGGCTCATCTCGACAAACCCTCCCGCTTCAATCTCGACTCCAGCCGCTTGCGCGCCCTCGGGGCGCTGTGCGACGGAGGTCGGGTGACCGCTCAGCGTGCGCAACGGCGCGTCGGTCAAGCCGGCCTCGACGTTGCCGCCGTGGCGCAGGTCCATCAACGTCACCTCCGGGCCGATGCCGAGATCGTCCAGCGGACGGGCATCCGCGTCGGGCAGATCGTCCTTGTCCGCAAAGGACCGTTCGCGGGCTTCCCGGCGATCGTCGATGCGATACTGCCGAACGACTCGGTGTGCGTGGCCACGAGCCCTTTCGGAGGCGCCTCAAATCTTTCGCTTGCACCTACAAAAGTTTAAGCGATCCAATGTCGCCAAAAGATAGAAAGCCCCAAAGTCGATTGAATTTTTATAATATGATATTTGACGGAGATGATTTAAATATTAAAATTTTATAATATCTGAATTTATCAAGTCTTACCTCCAAAGTGCGTCTGCGAAAAGTTTGCTGCACAGTTGATATTTTGCATTCGGGGCCGTGCAGCGAAGGCTCAAGCCATGCCCGCGATCAATGGAACCAATCAGGCAGATACCCTCCTCGGCACGGATGACGACGACATCATCGACGGGCGAGGCGGAAACGACAGCCTCACCGGCGGGGCCGGAAACGATATCTTGTACGGAGGATCCGGCGAGGATCGCCTCGATGGTGGCGATGGCGTCGATGTCCTTTGGGGAGGCAGTGGGCGCGACATGTTGATCGGTGGTAGCGGCGACCTTCTGTACGGAGAAGGCGGCAACGACCATTTCGTTCTGCTGACACCGGGACCGCGCGGCCCCTTGGACAAGATCGAAGCCTTCGGCGGCACTGGCGACGATAGTTTCACGGGGTCGGGATACTACAGCTTCCGCTTGGCCCTGCATGGCGACGCCGGTCGTGACAGCTTCAGCTTCGACTTCCTTCAGGCGAGCCACCTCGAGGGTGGAGACGGTGGGGACACGTTCGACATCAACACGATGTCGAGCGGCACGCTGTCGGGCGACGGTGGCAACGACAGCATGAGAATCGGCAGTGCGCTTGGTACGATCCACGGCGGCGACGGCAACGATACGATCTCGATCGGGTCTGCCAAATCCACGGCATACGTCTACGGCGATGCCGGAAACGACACCGTTTCGGTCAATGTCGGGCGCGCCGTCGTCGATGGCGGCGAGGGCAACGATCACCTGACGGGCGGCTACGATCGCTACGTGTCGAGCCAGTTCTACGGAGGGGCGGGGAACGACGTGATCACCAGTCGCGGGCATAACATCCTCGACGGCGGCGATGGACGCGACACGCTGGAGAGCGGCGCCTATCAGAATGTGATGACCGGGGGCGCGGGAGCGGATCGCTTCGTCTACGGCGATCTCGTTCAACTGGATATGATGGGCGCCGACACCATCACCGACTTCTCGGTCGCGTCCAGGGACAAGCTGGACCTGTCGGGGCTGCTCGCCAGGGTCGGGGCGTCGGCCGACCCCTTCGGCGATAGGTGGCTATCGCTCG
The DNA here is from genome assembly GCF_004683995.1 of Methylorubrum sp. Q1. Classification (NCBI taxonomy): domain Bacteria; kingdom Pseudomonadati; phylum Pseudomonadota; class Alphaproteobacteria; order Hyphomicrobiales; family Methylobacteriaceae; genus Methylorubrum; species Methylorubrum sp. Q1. The sequence continues at coordinate 170,330 of NZ_SRHQ01000009.1, forward strand.
CCGTGGTCGACGGGTCCACGGAAGTTCTGTTCGACAAGGATGGCGGTGCAGATAACTTCCAGACGCTTGTCGTCCTTCAGGGTATCGATATCACGCATCAACGGGACGTCGCATTGATCCTGTGAGTGCAGCCATTGCTGATGCGCTGCGCAGCTGTATGAAACCGCGCCAACGTCTGCGTTTTTGTTGTAATTTCCCGCCTGGGATCGATGTTGAGCCGCGACGGAGACGGGTTGTACGGCTTCTCCACCTTGGAGGCTGGTCCTATAGAGCGTGCCCTTAGTGTCTCTCGCAAAATTCCCTCGGCGCCGTCCTCGCCAAAGCGAGAACGGTCAGAGATCGGGGATTCTGTGAGGCACTCTCAGAGGACAGGGGCTTCAGGAAACCTGCAGCCTACCGGCTCCCGAAGCCGGTCTGTTCGCGCTCGATAGCCTTCAGGGCGCTTTCGTAGGCCTTGGCCTCGCTGGGGAAGGCTCGGTCAGACCGCTCGGTCAGCTTCCCGTACTTCCTGAGGGCCCATCCGAACTGGCCCTCGGGCTTCGTCAGCGGCTCGATGGTGATTGAGTAGGGGTGCGGCACTTCGTTGGTCATGGATGTCATATGCCATGCGGATCGCCCAGCCACTAGAGCCGTATCCGATCTGATTGCATCAGGCCGGCGTGTCTAGCTCATTGTTTTGACGCGCATTCTTTCGACGAACCGGTGGCCACTTCGTCGGAATGCGCGCTAGCGCCGCCGTTGGTAGACCATGGCTCCGGCAGGCTCATACGCTCCGGTCGTCGGGCGAAGCCAACCGGACGCCGGGATGCTTCGACCGACTCGTTCCAGCGGAAGGTGATGCGGTCGGTGCCGCTGGCGTTGACCGTGTCGTCGCCGGTCAGGGCGTGGACGCGGCTGTCTGTCTTTGCTCGAAAACGAGAATCGTCAGACACCGCAATTCGTCCAGGCGTCGACAGACCCTCAGCCGAGAAAGAGCGGCTCACACTTGCTCCAGAGCCATCCCGCATTTGGCTGCTGCCGTCGATAGACCGCCGTCGGGGCAGTCCGCATTTTGATCAAAGGCCGAGGGCTAAGCCGTCACTGCGCGGATCGTGGGCGCCGATGAAGCGGCCGTCATCTTCGATTCGGATCGCGCCCGGATGGCCGGCCAGGGGGCTCTGGGCGGGGATGGGGCTGATCTCGTGCCCTCGTGCCTTCAGCTCTTCGAACACGGCCTGACCCGCATCGAGTTCGAGCTTCAGGCTGTCGCGGCTGTCCGAGAACGTCTTACCCAGAAGGAACCGAGGGCGTGCGAGGGCGGTGAGCGGATCCATCCCGTAATCGATCAGGCGCGTCAGCACCGCCGACAAGGTCTGTGGTTGCCCATCTGCGCCCTGCGTTCCGTACAGCAACGTCGGACGGCCGTTCTTGAAGTACATGCCGGGATTGAGCGTGTGGAACGGGCGCTTTCCGGGGCGCAGCACGTTGATGCTGTTGGCGTCCACGCTGAAGGATGCGCCGCGATTGTGCCAAAGGATGCCGGTATCGCCCGCGACGACGCCGCTTCCCCAATCGAAATAGACCGTCTGCAGCAGGCTAACACAGTTGCCGTCCCGGTCGGCGGCTCCGATGAAGACGGTATCACCGGTCTTGAAGAGATGGGGCCAGGGCGCGGCCGTGCGCGAATCGATGCTCCGGGCCTGCGCATCGAGGTGCGAGGCCGAGAGGAGCCGCTCGACGGGCACATCGACGAAATCGGGATCGGCGATGAAGCGGTTGCGGTCGATGAAGGCCAGTTTCACGGCCTCGACGAGGAGGTGGTAGTAATCGGCGCTGCCCTCGGGAATGGAAGCCACGTCGAAGCGGTCGAGAACGCCCATGATCTCCAGGGTGGTGAGGCCCTGTGTCGGCGGGCGCAGGCTGATGAGCTCCCCGCCCCTATAGGGCACGCGCAGCGCGCTCTCGTTGCGCGCACGGCAGCGGGCAAGGTCGTCCGCCGTCAGGGGCGAGCCCGCCTGTTGCAGGCCGCGCGCGATCCGGCGGGCCAGCTCGCCCTCGTAGAAGTCGCGGCCGCCATTCTCCGCAAGCGTCGTGAGCGTGCGGGCGAGCTCGGGCTGCCGAAAAGTCTCCCCGGCCTCCAAGATGCGGCCTTCGGCGGTGAACACGCGCACGACATCGGGCCAGTTGCCGATCTCCTTGGCCCGGAAGTTCGCCCAGAAGCGTTGCGACGGCGTCAGGGGAAAGCCGTCCGATGCGTAGGCGATGGCGCGCTGGAACAGCCCTTTCCAGGATTGCCGCCCACCCCAGGCCCGCTGGCTGTAGGTGAAGGCTTGCTCCCAGGTATCAACGGCGGCCGCGGCGGTGATCGCCGAACCGGGTCCGCGCAGCGGGATCGGCTGGCCGTCCTCCGGCAGCGTCGCCGCCGCCTGGCCGATGCCGGACAGGGTGAAGCTGGCGCCGTTGCGGTCGCTGACGATCATGAACGCGTCACCGCCCAGACCGCAGAAATGCGGGTAGGTCACGCAGAGGGTGGCATTGATGGGGATTGCCGCCTCGATGGCGTTGCCGCCCGCCCGCAGCACCTCCCGTCCGACCTCGCTGGCGAGTTCGTGCGGGCTCGTCACCATGCCCTGACGGGACTGGGCGAGGGCGCCGCGGGGGGCGCTCGCTTCGGCGAAGAGACGGCTCGACATGGTCGTCGCTCCCAGAGCAGCCGCAGAGGTCAGGAGAAGTGCGCGCCGAGAGGCCGTCAGCGCGGGATGGTGGGGGTTTTTGCTAAGATCCATGGCGGCGTCTCCGGGGCTTCCGCTTGGGCCGAGCGAGAGACCGTCGCCCGGTGATGCCTGAGACCGGCCGCACGGTGCCGCTATTCCGGCAACTCGGCGGCGTGCGCCGCGATCGCGCCGGCCGTGGTAAGCCAGACCGTGTCGCGATGCCCGGCGATCCGTTCGAGCGCCTGCCGCAGGGGGCGTAAGCGGTGGGGCTGGCCGACGATGTAGGGATGCAAGGCGATGCCCATGACGAGCGGCGCGCGGCGCGACTGCTCCAGCATCTCCTCGACGGCATCGGTGATGGCCTCGGCGAAGGCGCGCCCCGTGTCCTTGCGGGCGACGATCGCCGGAATGTCGTTGAGTTCCTGCGGATAGGGCACCGAGAGGATGCGCCCGCCGTTCCGCGTCGCGAACCACGTCGGCTGGTCGTCGTGGCACCAATCGAGCAGGTAGCGGTAACCCGCCTCGGCCAGCAGATCCGGCGTGACCCGCGACTGCGAGATCCAGGGTCCGAGCCAGCCCGCGGGCGCCCTGCCCTCCTCCCGCGTCAGAACCGCGGTCGCCTCGGCGATCAGCGCCCGCTCCTCGGCCTCGGAGAGGGTGCCCTGCCGCTCGGAATTGCTGCGCCCGTGCCCGACGATCTCGTCGCCGCGGGCGCGGAAGGCCTCGATCAGGCCCGGGCAGTCCCGGTAGATCCGGCTGTTGACGAGGATGCTCGCCGGCATCCGTAGGTTGTCGAGCATGTCGCGCATGCGCCATGCGCCGACCCGGTTGCCCCAATCGCGCCAGGCATAATTCAGCACGTCCGGCTGCGGCCCGCCCGGCGCCAACTCGGCGCCGAGGCCGGCGCCGAAGTCGAAGGTTTCGAGGTTGAGCGCGAGGTAGACCGCGAGGCGTTTTCCACCCGGCCAGTCGTAGACCGGGCGGTCCGGCAGGGCGGAATAGGCGTAGCGGCCATGGCCGGCAGGGGATGGCGCCGATGTCGTCACGGGAAGGGTCTCGATCCTGTTGTTATGGGACGCGCGCACCGTCACGCCGCCCCGAGATAGGCCGCTTCGAGGGCCTCGTCCGTCCTGAGCTCCGCTGCCGTACCCTCCGCGGCGACGCGCCCCTGCTCCAGGACGTAGCCGCGGTCGGCCACGGTCAGCGCCAGCGCGGCCATCTGATCGACGATGAGGATCGTCGTGCCCTGGTCGCGCAGCTCGGCCACGGTCGCGTAGAGGCTGTTGATGATCGCCGGGGCGAGGCCGAGGGAGGGCTCGTCGAGCAGGAGGATACGCGGATGCGCCATCATCCCGCGGGCGATCGCCAGCATCTGCTGTTCTCCACCCGAGAGCAGGCCGGCGCGGCTGCCCGCCCGCTCGCGCAGGCGCGGGAACCGGTCGAGCAGGGCCTCCACCTCCACCGGATCGACCCGGCCGCCGCGGCTCCAGGCGCCGAGGCGGATGTTCTCGACGACGGTGAGTTCGGGAAAGACCTGGCGCCCTTCCGGCACCAGGGCGAGGCCGAGCCGCGCGATCTTGTGCGCCGGCAGCGCCGCCACGGGCGTGTCCGCCAGCACCACCGAGCCCTCCACCGGGCGCAGCAGGCCCGCGAGCGAGCGCATCACCGTCGATTTGCCGGCCCCGTTCGAGCCCAGCAAAGCCACGGTCTCGCCCGGCCGCACCGCGAGGGCGATGCCGTCGAGGACGGGCGCGGCGCCGTAGCCTGTGCGCAGGCCGTGGGCGGAGAGGACGGCGTCGGCCGGACCGCTCCAGGGCGCGGACCGCGGCCGGGCCGGGGTCTCGGCGGCTCCGAGATAGGCCCGCAGCACGGCGGGGTCCCGGCGCACCTCGGCGGGGGTGCCGCGGGCGATCGGGCGGCCGGCATCCATGACGAGGATGCGGTCGGACACGCCCATCACCAGGGGCATGTCGTGCTCGACGAGAATCACCGCGATGCCGCAGGCCGCGATCCGGCGCAGCAGCGCGCCGAGGCGGTCGGTCTCGGCCCGGGCGAGGCCGGCGGCCGGCTCGTCGAGGAGGAGCACTTTCGGGGATCCGGCCAGCGCGCGGGCGATCTCCACCAGCCGCCGGTCGACATGGGGCAGTTCGGAGGCCGGACGGTCGAGTTCGCCGGCATAGCCGACGAAGGCGAGCAGGGCCGCCGCATCCTGCCGGTCCCGCGCTTGCGCCCGGCGCAGCAGACGCCCAGGGGCGCGGGCGAGGATCACGTTCTCGATGACGCTGAGCGAGCCGAACAGCCGGGTCGTCTGGTAGGTGCGGGCGATGCCGGCGCGGGCGATGGCGTGGGCCGGCTTCCCGCTAAGTTCGCGCGCTCCGAGGCGGATCGTACCGGCGCTTGGGCGGTAGAAGCCCGAGATCATGTTGAGGACGGTGGTCTTGCCGGCGCCGTTCGGGCCGATGACGCTGGTAATGGCACCGGGGGGCGCGTCGAAGGCGACGCCGTCCGCTGCCCGGATCCCGCCGAAGGCGATGCCGAGCCCCTCGACGGCGAGCGGCACGCCCCCGGTCCGATGCAGGAAGTCCGGTGCCTCGGCTCCCGGCTCCGCGCGCGTTCCGCCACCCCGCGGTAGGAGACGACTGAGGCTGCCGACGATGCCCGCCGGCACGAGCCAGAGCACCACGAGGGTGGTCAGGCCGAAGAACAGCAGCCGGTACTCGGCGAGCCCGGCGAGCGCCTCGGGGAGGAGCACCGTCACCCCCGCGCCGAACAGGGGCCCGAGCACGGTGCCGGCCCCGCCGACCACCACCGCGAGGACGAACAGGATCGACTGCGTGAACGGGAACGAACTCGGCGCGATGAACAGCATGAGCGGCGGCAGCACCGCACCCGCGAGCCCGGTCAGCGCCGCCGAGATCGCGAAGGCGGCGGTCTTCACCCGCACCGGATCGAAGCCCAGTGAGGCGGCGGCGACATCGGCGTCGCGCACCGCGCGCAAAGCCTGGCCGAGACGGGCATGGCGGAGCCGGTGGAAGCCGTACAGGCTGAGACCCGCGCCGATCACCGCGAGCCAGGCGAGGTCGCGTTCGCCGAGGGGAAGGCCGAACAGGCTCGGGCCGATGGCGACCACGAGGCCGTTCTGCCCGCCGGTGAGTTCCCCGCCCTCGATCAGCGCGTGCTCGACCAGGAATCCGAAGGCGATCGTCACCATGGCGAGGTAGGGCCCGCGTACCCGCATCGCCGGCACGGCGAGCGCTGCGCCGACGAGGGCGGAGAGCCCGGCCGCGGCGGGAAGCGCCAGCCAGAAGCTCACGCCCTTGAGCGTCAGGATCGCGCTCGCATAGGCGCCGAGCGCGTAGAACCCGGCATGGCCGAACGAGATCAGCCCCGCGAGCCCGAGCAGGACGTTGAGGCCGGTTCCGGCCACCACCGTGAGTGCCGTGAGGGCGATGACGAAATGGCTGTAGCCGCTCGTCGCGGCGACGAGTGCGAGGCCCGCGAGCGTCAGGGCCAGGATGGCGAGCGGCATTGCGGCCGGCGCCCGGAGAAGCGAGCGCATGATCAGACCTTGTTGACGGCGGCGCGGCCGAGCAGCCCGTTCGGGCGGAGCGCCAGCGCGAGGATGATGACCGAGAAGACGACGATCTGGGTCGCACCGGAGCCGAGCGTGGCGGTGACGCCGGCCTCCACGAGGCCGTAGAGGAGGCCTGCCAGCACCACGCCGGTGGCCGAACCGATCCCGCCCAGGATCGCCACCGCGAAGGCCTTGATCCCGAACAGCGCGCCCATCTCGGCCGAGACGGAGAAGAGCGGCGCGATCAGCAGCCCCGCGGCGCCCGCGAGCACGGCGGAGAGCGCGAAGGCACAGGCCACGGTGCGGGCGACGTCGATGCCCATCAGCCGCGCGGCTTCAGAATTCTGCGCCACCGCCAGCAGCACCCGGCCGAGTTCCGTGCCGCGGAACACCGCGCGGATCGCGACCGCTGCCGCGACGCCGACTACGGGGATCAGGAGCTGGAGCGGGTAGACGCCCGCGCCCAGAACCTGCACGGGCGCCGCGACCAGCGCCGAGGGCAGGCTGCGCGGCTCCTTGCCGAAGGTGAACAAGAGGACGTTGTCGAGGATGATGCCGCCGGCCACCGTCGCCAGGAGCCAGGCATCGGAGCCGCGCACCACGAAGGGGCGCACCAGCAGGCGCTCGACGGCGAGGCCGAGCCCTGCGCAGCCGGCCAAAGACGCGGCGACCGCCAGCGGCATCGGCCAGCCGAGCTGAACCGCGAAGGTGTAGCCCAGCACCGCCCCGAGGGTGACGGCGCTCCCTTGCGCGAAGTTCACGGTGCCGGAGACCGCGAAGGTGATGTGGAAGCCGAGCGCCACCAGCCCGTACATGCTGCCGAGGCCGAGCCCGCTGACGAGGGTGCTGGTCAGCATGGTGACATCCCCTGCCCTCTTCCGGGAAGGCGGCTCCGGACGCCGTTCACTTGGTCACCGCGACGATCTCGCCGTTCTTGAAGCTTGCGAAGATGTAGTCGTCCGGCCTCAAGGCGTCGTGCTGGCCCGGTGCGAACGGCGCCTCGTAGGTCTTGATCAGTCCGGAATAGGGCGCGACCTTGTAGAAGCCGTCGCGCACCTTCGGCCCCTCGGTGGCGCCGGCCGCCTGGATCGCCAGGGCGATCAGGTGGGTGGCGTCGTAGGCGTTGGCGATGCCGACGGCGGGGGTGACGTCGGCCATGGACTTGATCGCCGGGTACTTCGCCTTGAGCGCGTCGAGTACCGCCTTCGCCTTCGGGCTGTCGTTGCCGGCGAAGGTGAAGGTCTGGACGAAGTGCACCCGCGCCGCGCCGGGGCCCGCGAGTTCGTCGAAGCGCCCGCCCGCCGGTCCCCAATGGGAGATCACCGGCACGGTCCAGCCCATCCGGTCGAGGGACTTCACCACCTGGGCCGACGGGCCGACATTGCCGACGAGGAACAATGCGTCGGCCCCGGCCTCGCGCAGCCGGGAGAGCTGCGGGACCATGTCGATGTCGTTGGCCTCGTACTTCTCGATGCCGGCGCTGGGCAGGCCCGCGGCCTTCAGCGCCGCGACCAGCCCCTGTTGGTTCGACTCGCCCCAGGCGTTGTTGACGAGGATCGCGCCGGGCTTCTTCGCCCCGTAGGTCTTCACCGCGTAGGCGACGAGGGCCTCGTCCACGAGCGCGTCGACCGCCGAGACCCGGAAGACGTAGTTGTCGGCCGCCCCGTTGCGGGTGATGCCGGTGCCCGCCGCCCAGGGCCCGACGAAGGGCACCTTCATCTGGTTGGCGATCGGCACGATCGCCATCGAGACCGGGGTGTCGAGCCCGCCGATCAGCGCGACGACACCGGCACGCTGGACCAGCTCGCGGGCGGCAAGCACGCCCTTGGACGGGTTGGCCTCGTCGTCGCGGGCAACCAGTTCCAGCGGCCGGCCGAGGACGCCGCCGTTGCGGTTGATCTCTTCGATCGCCAGCCCGATCCCGCGGGAGATCGCCTCGCCGGATTTTGCCGATTGGCCGCTGAGCGCGGTGACGAGACCGATCTTCACCGGCTCGGCGGCCCGGACGGCACCGATGCTCGTGACGCCCGCCAAAAGGCCGCCGAGGATGAGACGCCGTGCGAGGGATCGAGCGAGCTTGAGGCGTTGGGGCATGGCGATCCGGCTCCGTATGCGGTCGACCAAAGACCGCAACGGGCGTGCCAGATGAAAGGCGCTTGATTCTACTCGCATTTTCCCGTCCGAATCCCGCTGTCCGCCGATTGTGCACAAAGTCCCGGAAAAGTGCATACACTTTCTGCATGCACGCATGTCGCGGTAGCATCATGTTCAGCGCGCCACGGCCGACACCAGGGAGATTGCGGTATGGATGCGAAGGCAACGCAGAGCGCGCGCGATGCGGCGGCGGTGACGGCCTATCTGGAAGCTTCGATGGTGCCCGATCCCGAAACGGCGGCGCGCTACATGGCGCCCGGCATCGCGATCGTCTTCACCGGCGGCCGGGTGTTCCACCATCCGCGCGAGGTCACGGCGTTCAACGCCGGGCGATACGCCTGGGTCAAGAAGCGGATGGAGCGGCTCGACGTGGTTCCGGGTGAGGGCCAAACCACGGTCTACAGTCTCGGCACCCTCTACGGCGCGTGGCCGGACGGTACCGCGTTCGAGGGCAACCGCTACGTCGACCGCTTCACCGTGAGGGACGGTCTGATCATCTCGATGGAGGTGTGGAACGACAGCGCCGAGCGGCTGCTCGAACGGCAGGGCGGATCGGCCTGACCCCTCAGCCGTCGATGTAGGGCGCGAGCAAGCGGATGAGGTCGTGCTCGCGCCTGGGCTCCTTGAGGATGCGCGCCCGCTCGGCCACCGCGTCGAGGTGGTGATCCATCAGTGTGGTTGCGCGCCCGGCGTCGCCTGCGACGAGCGCCGCCACGATCTCCTGGTGCTCGCTCACCGCGCAGTCCGACGAGTGCGGCCGGCTGTAGAGCGACAGGATCAGGGCACAGCGGTAGCCCAGTTCGGCGACGTAGCGGCGGAGAACCGGACTCCCGGTCATCTCGGCGAGCAGCAGGTGAAACTCGGTGGCGAGCCGGATCGAGGCTCCCTCGGGACCGCCGCTCGCCCGCTCTTCTCCCGCGATATGTGCCTCGAGCACGGCTTGCTGCTCGGCACTCAGGCGGCCGGCGAGGCGCTGGACCACGAGGCGCTCCAGGCTGATGCGCACGTCGAAGGTGTCGCGCGCCTCCTCCCAGCTCGGGCTCGCCACGACCGCTATGCGGTTCCGGCGCAGTTCGACCAAGCCCTCGCCCGCGAGCTGGCCAAGCGCCTGTCGCGCGATGGTCCGGCTGACGCTGAACCGCTCGCCGAGCGCGTCCTCCGGCAGCCGGTCTCCCGGGGTCAGGGCCCGCTCCACGATCGCCCGCCGCAGGGATCGGCAGATCGTTCCGACACGGTCGGTCGGGTAGTTCGTCTCACCCTGTCTCATCGCGGACGTGCATCAACCTTTTGACGATGGGTAAAACGTTTTCGACCGACACGGCGAACCGATTCGAGCGCAGGTCTCCCTTCGAACCGCCTGAAAGCCGGTTCGCAGCAGATGCACAAATGACGCCGAAGCACCTTGGCTTCGCCTGCCCAGCTCGGTGAACCGGCGCAACGCGTGGATGACGCGCCCCGTTGCGGTTGGCCCCTGCTCCTTACCAGGCGCGTTGTCGAGTTGAGCACGAAGGTCAGCACCTCCGGTGCTCTCCAACCTGATCGCGGGTATAGAGCGCCGTGCATTCACGGTCGTCCGGACGAAAATTTCTCTCAGATCATGAGGCAGTAAAAACGTAAATTTTGTCACTCGCTTTCATGAATGTTGATCACAGACGGTTAATTGAATATATTTGCCGAGCGATCATGTGAAACGTATAAGCGCTGAATTCAGTCGCGATAAAGCAACGCTATGCTTTGCCGTCACGTGCGTAGGGGCGGGGCGAAAAGTCATGGGGGCCGTCGGGCCGTGCAGGAAACGGTTCCTGTCGGTGCCGTTCTCCGGTTGCAACTGCTTGAGCGCGTCGCAGTTCGGCCGTCCTTTCATCAATGGCGTCACGGCAGGACGGGAGGCCGTGCGCGTCCATGGTCGTGCCGAGCAGCAAGTGGTCCTGGTCGATCGACATCCGCCACCTGCGGCCTGATCCGTCCCGTGCGGTCATAGCCGCCATGCACCGATCGAGGAAATCGAGGCGCATACCATCGTCCGTGGAGGCCGCTTCGAGGGCTGCGCAGATCAGATCGATCTCTTCACGGGTAAGCCAGACCGTCGATGTTCCGAAGCCCTGGCGCTCAGCCTCGGCCATCTCGTTCGAGAGGCGGTCTGCCAGCGCTTTGCGCGATATTCCGGGAATAGAAGCGGTCATGGGCAGCCTTCCATGCATCCGTTTCGCCTTTTCTCACCCCGGCAGACAAGATCTGCACCCTGGCCCGGTCACAAACCGATCAAGGTGCGTACCGCGCTCGCTCGTCCATTTTCTCAAACGCTCACGGCTCGCTCAGGACGGCGGATTTCGGAGGATCCGGTGGCTCCCCGTTTTTGCGTCGTCTTATCCCGCACGAAGGCGCGTCCCTTCGAGACGGAGCCTGTTCAAGACCGCGTCCTGACCGCCGCCTGTTCCGGGGGGCTTGGAAAGGTCCCACGTCTCTCTCTGAGTTTGGCCTGCTCCTGCCCTCCGGCGACGTGTCTGCACCGGAAACCGGCCGGGCGCGGCCCTCGACTCGTCGCTGCTGGAAGACAATCGCGAACGGAAAGATCTGGTTGCCGGGCGCGAGACAGGGCGGAGCAGGGTCCGAAGGCGCGATCATCACGAACACGATAAGCCCACCGTTCAAAGGCTTGCGGTCTTGGCGTTCGCCGCGAGCCATTCATGGCAACCGGGCGTGATCGCCGCCGATGAGGCTGACAGCCCGAGCATCCGGTACGGTACGCTCGTCCCGTCAGACGCAACGAATTTCTCGATCCGGCCGTCGGTACCGTGCCGAACGACGGTACCAGAATATACACCCCTGAACGTAATTCTGCGCCCCGCCACAGCCAAGACGTGAGATTGGTGGGCCGGCAAGGATGAAGATGCCGACCCACCAGCCGCTGGCCCGACAGCATCGGCGCAGCAAAACAATTCAAATGATACCTTTGCCTGTTGTCAAGCTTCGCCGGTGCGCGATGACTACTTCGTGATTTTGGACCGATTGTATCGGTTCGGCTGCTCCGCGATCGTGATTGCTGTGCGACGGGTGGCCCTTCGCACGCCCTCTGCGTTTGCCCGAAAGCCGACCCTTCAAATGCGACGGGTCGCGTACATGCCCTCGCAACCGCGGTTTTCTAGAACGCGGCCATGGGTTCACTTGCTTCCGAGCTACGATTCCTGGGCGTGGCCGCCGCTCTCGGCAGCTTGCTGGTCATGATGTTCGCTCGTGAGCCGAACATCGCGTCGGTGACCTGGGGCCTCGCCGGTCTCGTTTTCTTCGGAGCGACCCGGCTCGTCCCTGACCGTAAGCCGGCACCGGTGATTGCAAAGAATGCGGTCGCCGTGAAGCCGACCGACACGATGCACGAGAGCGAAGCCGAACCTCCCGTGGCTGCGGTGCCGGCCGACGTCCATGCCGCACTCCAGCGCAAGGTTCGCCTGACACCAACACCGAACCCGATCATCGCCTCCTCGGTCCTGCCCCGCTCACGGGTTGCGCGTTCGCCGGCGACGACCTGATCGCGCGGGCCCGATCGGCGTCGAGCTGAAATCGGGGCAGTATTCCGGCTCCGCCCGACGCGAGCAGGACGGCTCAGACTTTTCCGAGGGCGAGCGTCCCGTCATCCATGAACGAGAAGACGATCCCGTGCCTCCGCAAGGCGCTTATCGCGGCCTGCAACGCGCGCCGGGAGGCACTCACGTCCTCGTCCTCGAGCCGGCGGACCGTTGAGAACGAGACTCCGGCCGCTTCGGCAAGTTGCTGCATCGACCAGTCGAGCAGAGCGCGACCCGCCCGCAGATGGATGCCGCGGACAAGCTGCTCCAGGCTCTCCCGCATGATCCCGGGCACGGCCCCGTCGAGATGGAGCGGCGCGATGTAGTTCACCCAACCATCGTCGTCGCCGCTCGCGTTCCGCATCGGCACCATCACCATGCGGTAGGCTGCGATCGCGCCGCTTGCCAGAATGAGACGAGGACGCGTGTGGACGACCTGCCGCGTGAGGTAGAGTTCTCGGCCGTGTTCACGCCAACGCGCGCGTTCCTCCTTCAGCACGGGCAGCGTCGGCTCCTCGAGCAGGGCCTGTCTCGGCAACCCGACCAGCTGCAGCCACTCGGGCGAAAAATCGGTGTAGGGGTAGATGGCGGTGACAGAGGTAAACGCCCCGGTCCGCTCGAAGAGAGCTCTTTTGCGCCGACGTTCCGCGGCCTGCGCGCGCGCCAGCATCTCACGGTCGCTCACATCGATCAGCACGCCCATGGCCTGAAGCGGGCGCCCGTCCGGCGCCATGATCACCTCGCCGCGGCTCATCACCGTGCGCAGCGTTCCATCCGGACGAATGATCCGGAAGGTCTGCTGGATCATGTGGCCGGTCTGAAGCATCTCCGACGTCGAGGTGATACTGTCCCGGTCCTCCGGATGGACGAGGGCGAAGAGCAGGCCGTATTCCGCCCGCGCTGCGGTCTGTTCGAGGCCGAGGATGCGAAACAGACCCGGCGACCAGACGTGCTCATCCGTGGCGAATCTCCACGACCACGTTCCGGTCAGGCCGAAGCCTTCGACCATACGAAGGATTTCGTGGGGCATGATCGGGGACACAGCCGTGGGCATATCCCGGTTTCTCTAACGAGAGAATGATTTCGTGCGACCAGATTGTGCGCGGCGCTCCACTTACGACCTCGATAGCAGAGGAGCGCTGAGGGCAAAACTAACATATGTGTTGCATGCGTAGTTCAGCTTTCCCTTGGGGAGAAGGTGTCAGCGGAATCTTCAGAATGCCGCGCGATCACGATCGCCGCGTTCGGCGCCGCCAACCAATGTCGTCGACATGGGCCATTCTACTGCGAGCCTGCCGCCCTCGATCCGGCAAGGCGTGACGTCCAGCTTTGCGTTCGGTCGTCCGTGGCAGGTTCAGGGCCGCCTGTCCGCCATCCTACGGGCTCGACACCGGTCCAGCGGATCGCGGCGTGGCATCCGTCGGTCGCGGCGCCGGCAATGTCACGGTCGATTTGGCTCCGGTCGAGCGTCTCCCTCGGGGCTTCGGGCCGGTCCGGCATCCGCGCATGCGCCCGTATCCCGTGCGATGTCCCGGCCGAGGCGGAGAACCGCGAGCCCTGCCAGAACCAGCACGGCGGCAACCGCAGCCAACGCGTCGTCGAAGCGTCCGGTCGCATCGCGGATCCAGCCCATGAGGGCGGGCCCGGCAAATCCGCCGAGGCTTCCGAGCGCGTTGATCAGGGCGATGCCGCCCGCGGCTGCGCTGCCCGTGAGGAGGCGGGTGGGCAGTGTCCAGAAGGTCGGCAGAGCCGCGAAAACGCCGAGTGCCGCCGCGCTGAGCGCGGCGATGGTCAGGAGCGGTGTGCCGGCTCGGCTCGCGGCGAAGAGAGCGAGGCCGGCGGCCACGGTCGGGATCGCGACATGTCGGGTGCGCTCACCCGTGCGGTCGGAATGGCGTGTCCAGGCCAGCATGCCCGCAGCCGAGACGATGTAGGGAACGGCGGTCACGAACCCCGTCGCCGTCGTCGTGAAGCCGAAGCCGCTTACGATCTGCGGCAACCACAGGCCGACGGCGTAGAGTCCGGTGCTGAGTCCGAAATAGACCAGCCCGAGCCCGAGCACTCGCGGATCGAGCAGGGCCGCACTCAGATGCGCGGTCCGGTTCGGGCTGAGCCGGCGATCCTCCGCCATCCGCGCCACGAGGCTCGCCCGTTCGTCGGCGGTCAGCCAGGAGGCGCGTTCCGGCCGGTCGGTCAGCACGAACAGGGTTGCGATGCCCAGAAGCAGACTGGGTGCGGCTTCCAGCAGGTAGAGCCACTGCCAGCCCGCAAGCCCGAGCCAGCCTTCGGTGAGGCTCATGACGAGGCCCGACAGCGGCGCACCGATCGCCGCCGAGAGCGGCACCGCCATCATGAAGGTCCCGACGATGCCGGCGCGCTGTCGGGCGGGAAACCAGTAGGTGAGATAGAGGATGATGCCGGGGAAGAAGCCGGCCTCGGCGAGCCCGAGTCCGACGCGCACGAGGTAGAACGACCACTCGCCGACGACGAGCGCGGTCGAGGCCGAAATCAGCGACCACGTCACCATGATCCGCGCGATCCAGACCCGCGCCCCGACCCGCTCCAGGATCAGGTTGCTCGGCACCTCGAAGGCGACGTAACCGAGAAAGAACAGGCCCGCCCCGAACCCGTAGGCCGTTGCCGACAGGCCGAGATCCCGGTTCATCGTGAGTGCGGCGAAGCCGACATTCACCCGGTCGAGATAGGCGAAGAAGTAGCACAGCATCAGGAAGGGCAGCAGGCGCCGCGCCACCTTGCTCGTGAGCGCATCCGCCATGCCGTCACCCCGTCCGATCGCCTTGCCGCAGGCCGTGCGCGGGGATCTCGTACCGGACTTGCCGGGGGCCGGATAGAAGCGGGTTCAGGCGCCGCCACGGGGGTGACCGCCGATCGCCGCAGGGCGCCGCCGGGATTGGAAAATAGAACTATGTTGTCCCAAACGTGAAGCGAAGCCGTTGGCGATGCCAGAACCTATGGCTGGCGTATCGGAACCGCCGCAGCGCCGTCGGGCTTCCCTTGCGACGGGACTTGCTCAGGCATGGGCCCGAGACCGTTACAGGAGGACGCCATGGGTCTGTTCACGAAGGACATCAAATCGCTGGACGACCTCTTCGTGCACACGTTGCAGGATGTCTATTACGCCGAGAACCAGATCACCAAAGCTCTGCCGACGATGATCGGAAAGACGACGAACGCGCAGCTGCGCCAGGGATTCGAGACGCATCTGCGCGAGACGGAAGGGCAGATCAAACGCCTCGAACAGGTGTTCGAGATGCACGGTCACAAGCCGAAGGCGGTCAACTGCCCTGCCATCGACGGGATCATTAAGGAAGCCAACGAGACCGCCGGCGAGGTCGCCGACAAGGAGGTGCTCGATGCCGCCCTGCTCGCGGCGGCGCAGGCTGTCGAGCATTACGAGATCGCACGCTACGGCACCCTCGTCGCGTGGGCCAAGCGGCTCGGCCGCGACGATTGCGCGGCGGTGCTCCAGCAGACGCTCGACGAGGAAAAGGCGACTGACCAGAAGCTCACGGCTCTGGCCGAGAGCCGGGTGAACCAGAAGGCGGCCTGAACACCCCGACGAAAGGACCGCCGTGGCTCCATCACCGGTCGGCTCTGATCGGATCGGCAACCCGGTGATCCCGTCGTGCCGGACGTAGCGGTCCTCGTGCCTTCCGGCGCGGGGACCTTGCGTTCGGCCCGGCCCTTCGCTTTGCTCTGCCCGCGTCTCGCACTGAGCCGCTTTCACACCGGTACTGCCGATGACCGCCCTCTTTCCCTTCGACAACAGCTACGCGCGCTTGCCCGGCCGCTTCTTCGGCCGGGTCGTGCCGACGGCGGTCGAGGCACCCCGGTTGGTCCGGCTGAACCGGGCGCTGGCCGTGGATCTCGGCCTCGATCCCGATCGTCTCGAAAGCCCGGAGGGCGTCGACGTCCTGGCCGGACGGCGGGTTCCGGAAGGTGCTGAGCCGCTAGCGGCGGCCTATGCCGGGCACCAGTTCGGGCAATTCGTGCCGCAACTCGGCGACGGGCGTGCGATCCTGCTGGGCGAGGTCGTCGGTCGCGACGGGCACCGCCGCGACATCCAACTCAAAGGATCTGGTCCGACCCCCTTTTCCCGCCAGGGCGACGGACGCGCCGCCCTCGGTCCGGTGCTGCGCGAGTATCTCGTCAGCGAGGCGATGCACGCCCTCGGCATTCCGACCACCCGCGCGCTCGCGGCCGTGACCACCGGCGAGCGGGTGATCCGCGAGACGGTGCTGCCGGGCGCGGTGCTGACGCGTGTCGCATCGAGCCATATCCGAGTCGGGTCGTTCCAGTTCTTCGCCGCCCGCGGGGACGTCGAGGGTCTGCGCGCGCTCGCCGACCACGCCATCGCGCGCCACGATCCCGAGGCGGCGCGTGCCGACAATCCCTACCGCGCCCTGCTGGACGGTGTGATCCGCCGTCAGGCCGAGCTGGTCGCGCGTTGGCTCACCGTCGGCTTCATCCACGGCGTGATGAACACCGACAACATGTCGATTGCCGGCGAGACCATCGATTACGGTCCTTGCGCCTTTCTCGACACCTACGACCCTGCAACCGCCTTCAGCTCCATCGATCGCCATGGGCGCTACGCCTACGGCAACCAACCGCGCATCGCCCTCTGGAACCTCACCCGGCTCGCGGAGGCCCTGCTGCCCCTTCTCTCGGACGACGAGACGCAGGCTGTTGCCGAGGCCGAGGCGGCGCTGACCGGCTTCGCCGGCCAGTTCGAGGCGGCCTATCACGGCGGATTGAACCGCAAGCTCGGTCTCGCCACGACGCGCGACGGCGATCCCGCACTTGCGGGCGATCTCCTGAAAACCATGGCCGAGAACGAGGCCGACTTCACCCTCACCTTCCGGCGCCTCGGCGAGGCTGCGCCGGGACCCGATGGCGAACCGGATCCGGCCGCTGTCGAAGCCGTGCGGAGTCTTTTCATCGATCCGACCGCCTTCGATCGCTGGGCCGAAGGCTGGCGCAGGCGGCTCGAGGAGGAAGCCGGCGATGCTGCCGCCCGGCGGCAGATCATGAGGGCCGCCAACCCCGCTTTCATCCCACGCAACCACCGCGTCGAGGAGATGATCGCGGCCGCGGTCGAACGGCAGGATTTCGCATCGTTCGAGACACTGTTGATGGTCCTCGCACGCCCCTACGACGACCAGCCGGATTTCGCACAATATGCCGAGCCTCCGGAAGGCGGAGGCCGGGGATATCGCACCTTCTGCGGAACCTGAGAAAGAATATTTTCGTCAGTATATTTGGTATCGAGCAACCGTTATGTGATATAAGCGCCTGCATGAGATTTTATATATATTTGCAATCAAACGTAATCGAGACGAATCGCTCGATAGGGATGCACTTCTAACGCTCGTCCTCGATCGATCGGCTCCTGAGATGTCGTCGAGGCGTTCGTCATCGCGCAAACCGTCCGCTCACTCCAGACGGTTCTGCTGTCGCCCGCAGCCTGGGCTGCCCTGCTCGGCCGCCTGTTCGTACGGGTCTCCACCCTTGCGGTCAGCGGCAATCGGCTGCGAGATGTGCGCCCGCGCCGCCGATGCGGCGGCGGTGGACGAGTGGGGCGCAGCGACGCTCAGGCCGCTTCCGAACCGGCGCTTTGACGTCGAGCATCGCCGGCGTGCCGCGGACGTCCGAACCGTCGCCGCAATCGGAGCGTCTCCGCGCCGAGGTGACGCACTTCCCGGGCACGGTGCGGGCGGCCTGAAGCGGCGGAACGGCGGGGCGCGTATCGAATACAAGCTTCGCCGCCGCAAATACGGGATCTGCGGATTGACGGGAGGGTGCGCATCGCTTACTCCGCGCCCCTCACTTGCAGAATGTCACTTGCAGGTCACTCGCCGAAACTCGGCGGGTCAGCGGCAAACGGATCGACGATGCGCACGGTTCTTATCGTAGTGGAAGCGCCACAGACGGGGCGGGCTTGATCTCAAGCCTGACAGGCCCGGTCGGTGGCGCATGCAGGGTCCCTCGGGGCCCTTTTTTATTGCGCGAAACCCAGCGGGCCGGCATGCGGATCGGAAGACGAAGAACGGATTGATGGAGGAATCGATGAGCGGCGAGGTCATGACCGGGGCCCAGATGGTCATCCGGGCGTTCCAGGATCAGGGCGTGGATACCCTGTTCGGCTATCCGGGCGGCGCGGTGCTGCCGATCTATGACGCCCTCTTCGACGAGACCAAGATCCAGCACGTGCTGGTGCGCCATGAGCAGGGCGCGGTCCACGCGGCCGAGGGCTATGCCCGTTCGTCGGGCAAGGTCGGCGTTGTCCTCGTCACGTCCGGCCCTGGGGCCACCAATATCGTCACCGGCCTCACCGACGCGATGCTGGACTCGATCCCGCTCGTCGCGGTGACGGGTCAGGTTCCAACGCACCTGATCGGTTCGGACGCGTTCCAGGAATGTGACACGGTCGGCATCACCCGGCACTGCACGAAGCACAACTACCTCGTCAAATCGATCGAGGACCTGCCGCGCATCCTGCACGAGGCGTTCTACGTCGCCAGCCACGGTCGTCCCGGCCCGGTCGTCATCGACCTGCCGAAGGATATTCAGTTCGCGAGCGGGGTCTACTCCCGCCCGGCGCAGGACGGCCACAAGACCTACAACCCGCCGGTGAAGGGCGATCCCGACAAGATCCGCGCAGCGGTCGAGCTCATGGCGGGCGCGCGCCGCCCGGTCTTCTATACCGGCGGCGGCGTGATCAATTCAGGCCCGGAAGCCTCGCGTCTGCTGCGGGAGCTGGTCGCCGAAACCGGCTTCCCGGTCACGTCCACGCTGATGGGCCTCGGTGCCTTCCCGGCTTCTGACGACAAGTTCCTCGGAATGCTGGGCATGCACGGCACCTACGAGGCCAATCTCGCGATGCACGATTGCGACGTGATGATCTGCATCGGCGCGCGCTTCGACGACCGCATCACCGGCCGCCTCGACGCCTTCGCGCCGTTCTCGAAGAAGATCCACGTCGATGTCGACGCCTCGTCGATCAACAAGGTCGTGAAGGTCGATGTCGGCATCCTCGGCGATTGCGCCGCGGTGCTGGAGGAGATGCTCGCCCAGTGGCGCGCCCTGCCCAAGCAGCCCGACAAGCATCGGATGGAGGACTGGTTCAACAAGATCAGCCGCTGGAAGTCCCGCGACTGCCTCGCCTACTGGCCGTCGGGCACGATCATCAAGCCGCAATACGCGGTGCAGCGGCTCTACGAGGCGTGCAAGGACCGCAAGACCTTCGTCACGACCGAGGTCGGCCAGCACCAGATGTGGGCGGCGCAGTACTTCAAGTTCGATGAGCCGAACCGCTGGATGACCTCGGGCGGCCTCGGCACCATGGGCTACGGCCTGCCGGCGGCGATCGGCACGCAGCTCGCCAACCCCGACGGCCTCGTCATCGACATCGCGGGCGAGGCCTCGATCCTGATGAACATGCAGGAGATGTCGACGGCGGTGCAGTACCGGCTGCCGGTCAAGATCTTCATCCTGAACAACGAGTATATGGGGATGGTGCGCCAGTGGCAGGAGCTGCTGCACGGCTCGCGCTACTCGCAGAGCTACTCGGAGAGCCTGCCCGACTTCGTGAAGCTGGCCGAGGCCTACGGCGCCAAGGGGATCCGGTGCGAGAAGCCCGGTGAACTCGACGCGGCGATCCAGGAGATGCTGGACTACGACGGTCCGGTGATCTTCGACTGCATCGTCGACAAGAAGGAAAACTGCTTCCCGATGATCCCGTCGGGCAAGGCGCATAACGAGATGCTGCTGTCCGACTATCTCGGTGAGACCGGGGTGGAGATCGGCGACGTCATCTCGGCCGAGGGCAAGATGCTGGTCTGATCGGCCCCGCATCGCGCGAACGCCCGGACCGCCATGCCCAGCGTCGCCCGCCTCGACCGGTCAGGACCTCTTTCCGCGGAGGCGCCTGATCCATCGGCGCGCTGCCGCGCGGGTTCGCTTCGGCCAACCCGCGGGCGGCGGCAGGGCGTCGTGCCGGCTCGGGTCCAGGTGGGGCACCGTGGCGGCCCGCTCTGCGGCGGTGAGGTCGCTGCGCTTGCGCAGAAGCACGAAGAACTCGGTCTCGCACGGACGGGTCGGCTCCAGGGCCGCGCATTCGAACGGGAGCAGGTCGAGTTCGAGGAGTTCTGTGAGGGCGCGGGCGAAGCTGTACGGCGTGAACACCGTGCAGTGGACGTCGATGTGCACTCCGCTGGCGATGGCGGTCGCGGTGGCATCGAGAGCCGCCGGCGGACCGCCGACGATCGGCCTGTCCGGTACCGGCTTGCCGCGCCACGTCGCGAGCACGTCGATCTCGCTGGCCCTCGCGAAATGTTCGTAGACGGCCTCGGGCGGTGGCGTGCGCAGCCGCAGCAGATGGGCTGCGACGAGCGCGCCGACGCTGCTCGGCGTGCGGAAATGGTCGAAGGTGAAGCGCTTGTCCGGCACCATCAGGCAGAACACGCCGCCTTCGTTCAAGGCGTCGCCGCATTCCCGCAGCCAGCCGATGCAGTCGGGAACGTGCTCGACGACGTGCGAGGCGACGATGTAATCGACCGGACCGCGCGAGCCGAGCGCCCGCGGCAGCCCGCCTTCGCCGAGCACGACATCGACGGGAACGATCCCCTCGATGCCGGCGGGGCCGAGGGTCGGGTGGTCGCGGTACTGGTGGCGCAGCCCCTCGGTCGAGAGGTGGTCGGCATAGAGGACGTTGCCGTCGCTCTTGAGGACGATCGGGCGCGTGAGGGGCCCGAGCTCGACGCCGGTTCGGCCCTGCGGCCGGACGAGATTCAAAACACGCTGACGCCGATCCATGGCGCGGCCGGTATCATGCCATCGGCAGGCGGGTCCAGCACCGGAGTGCCGACCTGAGGTGGCGCAGGCGAGATCGTAGGAAGATCAAGTTGAGGGACGCGACGAAATGAATGCGATGAACACCCATTACCCCGAGCCCACGCGGATCGAGAGCGTCAACCGCCATACCCTCGCGGTGGTCGTGGACAACGAGCCCGGTGCCCTGGCCCGTATCGCCGGCCTGTTCTCCGGCCGCGGCTACAACATCGAGAGCCTGACGGTCTCCGAGACGGAAGAGGCGCGCCACCTCTCCCGCATCACCATCGTCACGACCGGCACCAACGCCGTGATCGACCAGATCAAGGCGCAGCTCGACCGCCTCGTGCCGGTGCACCGCGTCGTCGATCTGACGCTCCAGGGGCAGGCGCTGGAGCGCGAGCTGTGCCTCGTGAAGGTGGCCGGCACCGGCGAGCACCGGAGCGAGGCCCTACGCCTCGCCGCCGCCTTCGGCGCCCGCACCCTCGACGCCACGCTGAACTCCTTCGTGTTCGAGCTGACCGGCTCGACGGAGGAAATCGACCGCTTCATCCGCCTGCTCAGCGTGATCGGCCTCGTGGAGATCTCCCGCACCGGCATCGCCGCGATGGGGCGTGGCGCGGAGCCGCTGTAGCTGGGCGTTCTCGCGGACGGCGCTATTCTTTGGGAGGCGTCGTCCGCAGCGATAAGAAGTCCATGACCGCCCGCACCCTCTACTATGCCCCCGGCGCCTGCTCGCTCGCCTCCCACATCGTGCTGGAGGAGATCGGCGCCCCCTACGAGACCATTCGCCTCGACCTCGCCAAGGGCGACCAGAGAGCGCCGGAATACCTTGCAGTCAACGAGCGCGGACGCGTACCGGCCCTCTATGAGGAGGGCTGGGTGCTCACCGAGAACGCCGCGATCCTGCGCCACCTCGCCCGCTCCCATCCGGAGGCCGGCTTGCTGCCGGAGGATCTGCGTGGGCAGGCGTCGGCCGACGAGTGGATGGCCTGGCTCTCGACCGGGCATCACATCGCCTATGCCCATGTCCGCCGGCCCGAGCGCTGCAGCGCCGACGAGGCCGCCTTCCCGGAGATCCGGGCGAAGGGGGCCGACACCTTCGGCGATCTCTGCACCATGACCGAGGTGCGGCTTTCCAACGGCGCCTGGGCGCTCGGCGAGCGCTACAGCGTCGTCGATGCCTACCTCATGGTGTTCTGGGTCTGGGCCCGCGGCCCCACGATCGGCTTCGATATGCCCGCGCTCTTCCCGGCCTGGACGGCGCATGCCCGCCGCATGGCCGAACGGGCTGCGGTGCGTGCCGTCTTCGCCCGCGAGGGGCTGGCGCTGCCGGCCTGAGACCTCGGCACGCGGTCAAACCGTCATCCCGTCGTTGGTGGGCCATCTTCGAGGTCGCCGCACTTGGCGCGGGAATCGCTTGGCCGCGACAGCGGCAGCGACCTATTCGTGTGGAATCGAACGAAGGTGGCGGTTTCGCGGGCGGCATGGAACGCGCCGGGCGCGCCTCCGTTCTGCCGCTTAGATTCAACGACCGAAGACGAGACGAGGGCGGCTGGCGGCGATGTGCGGGATCTGCGGAGAGATCAATTTCGGCGGTACGGCCGATCCGAACGCCGTGCGGGCCATGATGGAGGTTCTCCGCCCCCGTGGTCCTGATGCCGGCGGGATCCATGGCCAGGGCGGTGTCGTGTTCGGCCACTGCCGTCTGAAGATCATCGACCTATCGGAAGCCGGTCAGCAGCCGATGGTCGATGCCGAACTCGGGCTCTCGATCGTCTTCAACGGCTGCATCTACAACTACAAGGACCTGCGCGAGGAGCTCGTCGCCAAGGGCTACCGCTTCTTCTCGACCAGCGATACCGAGGTGGTGCTCAAGGCGTTCCACGCCTGGGGCCGGGATTGCGTGAAGCGTTTCCTCGGCATGTTCGTCTTCGCTGTTCACGAACGCGATTCGGGCCGGGTCACGCTCGCCCGCGACCGGCTCGGCATCAAGCCGCTGTATTACGCAGAGACCGGCAAGCGCTTCCGTTTTGCCTCCTCGCTTCCGGCCCTGCTCGCAGCAGGCGATGTCGACACCACGATCGATAAGGTGGCGCTTCACCACTACATGAGCTGGCACGCGGGCGTGCCGGCACCGCTGACGATCCTCAAGGGCGTGCGGAAGGTCCACCCGGCCACGACCCTGACGTTCGAGCCCGATGGCTCGCGCCGCGAAGAGACCTACTGGTCGCTCGTGGTCGGTCCGCGCGAGGAGGACCGCCACAGGACCGAGGCGGATTGGCGTGCGGCGGTGCTCGACTCGCTTACCACGGCGGTCGCGCGCCGTCAGATCGCCGACGTGCCGACCGGCGTGCTGTTGTCGGGCGGTCTCGATTCCTCGGTGATCGTCGCGCTTCTGGCCAAGAGCGGTCAGAGCGGCCTCAAGACCTTTTCGGTTGGCTTCGATGCGGTGAACGGCGTCGAGGGCGACGAGTTCAAGTACTCCGACATCATCGCCGAGCGGTTCGAGACCGACCACGCCAAGCTCGTCGTGGACGGCTCGCGCACGCTGGAGGCCCTGCCGTCGGCGATCCATGCCATGGCCGAGCCGCAGATGAGCCACGACGCGGTGGCCTTCCTTCTGCTCTCGCAGGAGGTCGCCAAGCACGTGAAGGTAATCCAGAGCGGTCAGGGCGCCGACGAGGTGTTCGGCGGCTACCACTGGTATCCCAAGCTGATGGGATCGACCGATCCGACGACGGATTACGCGAGCGCCTATTTCGACCGCGACCACGCGGAAATGCGCGAGGCGCTCACACCCGACTTCGTGGACGAGGATTACAGCCGCGATTTCCTTGCCCGCTTCTTCGCCGATTCGCAGAGCGCGAGCGCCATCGACAAGACTCTCGACCTCGATCAGCGGATCATGCTCGTGGACGATCCGGTCAAGCGGGTCGACAACATGACCATGGCCTGTGGGCTTGAGGCGCGCGTCCCCTTCCTCGATCACGAACTAGTCGAACTCGCCGCCCGCATCCCCGCCGAATTGAAGGTGCGCGACGGGGGCAAATACATCCTCAAGGAAGCTGCCCGCGCCGTGGTCCCGGCGGAGGTGATCGACCGGCCGAAGGGCTATTTCCCGGTCCCGGCCCTCAAGCACATCCGTGGGCCGTTCTTGGAGTTCGTGCGCGACGTTCTTGACCGTCCGGCCGCCCGCGAGCGTGGTATCTTCAACAGGGCTTACGTCGATCACCTGCTCGCCGATCCCGACGGGACGCTGACGCCGAAGGGCAATTCCAAGCTCTGGCAGGTCGCGCTGCTCGAAGCGTGGCTGCAATCGCACGGCATCTGATCCGCCGCTCCTGCGTTGCACGCATGAACCGCCGTGCCGAAATTCGCCCGGCGCGGGTGGCATCGCTCAAGGTGACGTGGATTCTCCACGATCTTGGCCGATGCGCACTGCGCTGGAACGCTGCGGGAGACCCCAAACGATGTGTCGCTGGATCGCCTATCGAGGCCGCACGATCCCGCTCGAGCATTACGTGACCGAGCCGGCGCATTCGCTGGTCTCGCAAAGCATCAAGGCGCTCGAATCGACCGCGAGCACCAACGGCGACGGCTTCGGCCTCGGCTGGTACGGCGACCATCCCGAACCCGGCCGCTTCCGCGAGGTGCAGCCGGCGTGGTCCGACGAGAACCTGCGCTACATCTGCCGCCATCTGCACTCGCACCTGTTCTTCGCCCATGTGCGGGCGGCGACCGGCACGCCGATCACCCGGCCGAACTGCCACCCCTTCGCCTGCGGGCCGTGGCTGTTCATGCATAACGGCTATATCGGCGACTGGGCGCGGCTGCGCCGGCCGATCGAGGCCCTGATTCCCGATGAACTCTATCCCTCGCGCAACGGCACGACCGATTCCGAGGCGCTGTTCCTGGCGATCCTCGGCCAGGGTTTGATGGCCTCGGAAGTGGAGCGCGACCCGATCACCGCCACGACGCGGGCGCTCGCCGCGGTGACGGAGCTGGTCGGCGGCATCGAGGGTGGTCACCCATTCCGCTTCACTGCGGCGCTCGCCGATGGACGCGACCTCTACGCCTTCCGCTACGCGGCCAACGATGCGGCCAACAGCATGTATTACCGCCAGTCGGCGGATGGCGTCGTGGTGGTCTCGGAGCCCTTGGACAAGGAGCACGCGACCTGGACCCCGGTGCCGGACAACAGCGTCGTGATCGCCCGCAAGGACGCGCTGGTCGAGGTCGTATCGCTGAAGGAGTTCGGTCTCGCCCGGACGTCCCAACTGCCGCAACTGCAAATGCAGATGAGCGCGTGAACGACCGCGGCGCCGGGCCGCACCCGGCGCCTTCGACCCTGCGGGGCCAGAGTATCAACCTGAAAGTGGTTGCCGGCTTTCGGAAAAGGACGATGCTTCAGGCCATCCAAGTCGAGCCGCTGACAGCGGACAGCGTCATGCTGTCGGAGCCGACATCGGCGGCGCCGTAGCCGAGGATCTGCGCAAGCTGCTCCCGGGCACGCCAGACTCGGCTCTTCACCGTGCCGATGCGGCAATTCATGACGGTGGCCGCCTCCTCGTAGCTAAGGTTCTCGATTGCCACGAGGATCAACGCCTGCCGCATCGGCAGGGGAAGCTTGGCGAGCGCGGTCTGCGCGTCCATCAGATCGACATGGCCCGATTGCTCGGGTGCCGTGGCGAGGCGCTCGGCGTAATCGCCGTCGCTGTCGGCGACCTCGCGCACCTCTTTGCGGTGGCGCGAGTAGAAGGCGTTGCGCATGATCGTGAACAGCCACGCGCCGAGATTGGTGCCGACGGTGAAGCGCGCGCGGCTGCGCCACGCCCGCAGGAACGTGTCCTGCACGAGGTCGTCGGCGGCCGACGGGTTCTTCGTCAGCGACATGGCGAAGTTGTAGAGGCGCGGCGTCATCTCGATGATGGAGGCCCGGAACGCTTCCTCGTCCTTCCCTTCCTGGGCGACGAGGACGGTCTCCAGCCTCGCCAGCAAGGCGTCGAAGCGACTGCTTTCGACCCCCGGATTACCCGGCATCTGCGCATAGGCATCGGCAAGAAGCGCTCCAAGGCGTTGCTGAACGGCAGCAGGGAGCGTCGGCACCTCATCGTCGAGGGGCGAGGCGAGGTCGTTGAAGGCAGTCTTTGGCATCAGGGCCTTTGGCTGGTCACGGACGCGCACACGGGTTCGTGCCACAACGGCGGACTTGTCTCGCGATTTGCCGTCCCCTGCGCCAACATAGATTATCAGGGCTCGAAAGAGCGTATCGGCCA
>NZ_SRHQ01000090.1:0-1043 GCF_004683995.1 Methylorubrum sp. Q1
CGTTGGCAGAAGCGTTTGATGCTGGCGAGGATGGCGTCGGCTGACTTGGTCCAGACGAACGGCTTCGGCTCGGCGTTGGTCTGGTCGATGTAGGCGTGGATGGCGGCTTCAAGATCGCCCGTGGTCTCGAACACGCCGCGTTGAAGCTGGCGCCGCGTCAGCAGCGCGAACCAGCCCTCGACGAGGTTGAGCCAAGAGGCCGAGGTCGGCGTGAAGTGCAGGTGCCAGCGCGGACGCTTCAGCAGCCAGTCGTGGATGAGCTTGGTCTTGTGTGTGGCCGCGTTGTCGAGAACCAGGTGCACATCGAGATCCTTCGGCACATCGGCCTCGACCTGATCGAGAAAGGCGCGGAACTCGATGGAGCGATGACGCCGTGCGCAATGGCCGATGACGCGACCGGCCTGTACGTCGAGCGCCGCGAACAGGTCGGTCGTACCAGCCCGTCGGTAGTCGTGGGTCTGGCGCTCGGGCTGGCCGGGGCGCATCGGCATCACCGGCGCGGTGCCGGTCAGCGCCTGGATCTGCGGCTTCTCATCGACACACAGCACCACGGCGCGGTGCGGTGGGGCCATGTAGAGGCCGACGACATCCCGGACCTTGTCGACGAAAGCCGGGTCGGTCGACAGTTTGAAGGCCTCGATCTTGTGCGGCTGCAGCCCGAAGGCACGCCAGATCCGCGAGACCATGGTCTGGCTCATGCCGACCCGCCGGGCCATGGCGCGTGTCGACCAGTGGGTGGCGTTCTCCGGCTGGCTCTCCAGGGTGCGCGTGATCATCTGTTCGATCTCGGTATCCGCGACCTGGCGCGGAGCGCCGGACCGGGGCAGGTCGACGAGACCGTCGAGGCGGTGCGCCAGGAAACGGGCGCGCCATGTCGTGACGCTCATGCGGCTGACGCCGAGCGCACGAGCGATGCCGCTGTTGGTCGAACCCGGCTCAGCGCAGGCCAGCACGATGCGCGCACGCTGGGCGAGAGCCTGGCCGACATTGCGACGGCGCACCAGGCCTTGCAGCCGCGTGCGCTCATCCCCGGTCAGATCAAG
>NZ_SRHQ01000091.1:0-985 GCF_004683995.1 Methylorubrum sp. Q1
GTTCTGATCCTGCGGTGTCACTGTGGGAGACAGACATGGCCGAGAGATCGTCGGGGCCGGACCTCGATGCATGGCTAGCCCCGTTCCTGGCTGCGATGGGACGCAAGACGCGGCGGACCTGGGCGCCACTGTACCTGCGTGGCCTGCTTGGTCCCGGTGATCGCAAGAGCCTGCAGCCGATGGCGGCACGGCTCGGGCTGTCGGGCCACGACCAGTTGCAGCACTTCATCGCCAGCCCGGCCTGGGACGACAGCCCGCTCTGGACAGAGTTGGCCCACTCCGCGGACCGGCTGGTCGGCGGATCCGACGCCTGCCTAGTGATCGATGACACGGCCCTGCCGAAGAAGGGCACGCGCTCGGTGGGCGTGGCGCGCCAGTACTGCGGAGCGCTGGGCAAGAAGGCCAACTGCCAGTCGCTTGTCTCCCTCACCCTGGCGCGGGGCGAGGTGCCCGTGCCGGTCGCCCTGCACCTGTTCCTGCCGGAGGAGTGGGTCGCCGACCCGAAGCGGTGCGAGCGGGCGGGTGTGCCCGAGGCGGCGGTGGTGCCACAGAGCAAGGGCGAGATCGCGCTTGCCGAACTCGACCGCCTACGGGCCGAGGGCGTCCGCTTCGGTGTGGTGCTGGCCGATGCCGGCTATGGCTGTAGCGCCGTGTTCCGGCATGGCCTCGACGCGCGCGGGCTGACCTGGGCGGTGGGCATCGCCAAGAACCAGAAGGTCTACGATCCAGGCGTGCGGCTGGAGGAGCCGGGCGGGAGGGCGCGCAGACCCGTGCCGGATCAGGAGCCGCGGGAGGCCGAGGCGGTTCTCGCCGCGCTGCCTTGGCGGCGTGTGACGTGGCGGCAGGGCACGAAGGGTGCGCTCGCGGCCCGGTTTGCCATGGCCCGCGTGCGGGTGGGCGACGGTCCGATCTGGGGCAACAACCGCCATCTGCCGGGCGAGGAGGTCTGGCTGGTGGGCGAGTGGCGCACCTCTGGCGAACGCAA
>NZ_SRHQ01000092.1:0-973 GCF_004683995.1 Methylorubrum sp. Q1
GGAGCGCGGCTCCACGGAGCAATCGGCGCGCAGCGATAACCGGGGCCTGTCTCGGCATGCGGATCGTCCTCCTCTCGGTTCGCGGACCGAGGCTGTCATCCTTGGAGCGGGCGCGCCCGCTCTGGGACGCGGCCCAGGGGTAGCCGCTCGGTGTCTGGGAAACAATGTCGCCCTCTGGGCCTCGCCGCCCATCCGCGGAGAGCGGTCCCGCGCATCGGAGGCCGAATGGGACCGGCCTCGAAACAGGTCCGGCATCGCGGCGCTCAGCCCCCGGCAAACAGCGTGAGGATGAGGCCGAGGGCGGCGAGGTGGAGCGGTGAGATCGCCGTCAGCATCGCGGCGCCCCCTTACGGCAGATAGAGGCCGCGGCCGCAGCGGCGCACCCGGCGGGTCTCGACATAGCCGGTATAGCGGTTGAAAACCTCGACGGTGCGATAGAGGCAGTACCGGCCGGAATTGCGCCCGTTGTAGTAGACGCCGCCATTGTCGAGATCGACGCCGAGGAATTCTTGATTGGCGGGCTGCGGAGCGGTCTCCTGGGCGAAGGCCGAGGGGGCGGCGCCGAGAAGGCCGGCACCGACGAGCGCGAAAATCATCAGCTTGTTCATGTCGCATCTCCCTGATCGGGCGGCGTCCATCCGCCCTCACCGGGAGCATGGAAGCGACAGACCGATTTTCGCGGAAGCTTGGCTCAAAAGTGCGCGGATCCCTCGTTTGCAGGTGGCGGATATCGGTGCGCTGGGCCCGGAGATGACCCCATTGACGCCGGCAACGAGGTCGGGTGCGGCCGACCGGCAACGGGCGCTCGCATCGGCCGTGTTCGAGGGAGCGCATTGTGCGTGCGAAGTGCCTCTCCGGCTCGTTTCGCGCCCCTGTGGCGGGTGTTTTCGGTCTTCCGGCGTTTTTCCGGTTGACGCTTTGTTCGGGCGCCCTTATACCCCGTTTCACCGACGGGGCGCCGCGGTCCACCGGG
>NZ_SRHQ01000093.1:0-916 GCF_004683995.1 Methylorubrum sp. Q1
AGAGCCCGTCCGATAACGTCCGGCAGGGGTTGAGTGGCCGGAATGGCGGTGATTCCAGAAGGGTGCTGAAGCCTCATCTGGACGTGCCATGTGGACCCCGACCACTCGCCGGCAGCATAACCGTGCGCGCCTTCGATACGAAACCGACCTGACGGATACGGAATGGGCGGTGCGCGCCCATGATGCCAGAGCCCGCCTCGCGTGGTCGTCCGCCTGTCTGGACGATGCGGGAGGTCCTGAACGCGATCTTCTACGTGCTGCGCGGCGGCATCGCATGGCGGTTGATCCCAAAGGATCTCCCTCCGCGCAGCACGACGTTCGGCTACTTCAGCCGCTGGCGGGACGAGGGATTGTTCGGGCGGATCAACCACGCCCTGGTCATGGCCGACCGGGAGCGGGCCGGTCGCGAGGCCTCGCCGACGGCGGCCGTGCTCGACAGCCAGAGCGTGAAGACCACCGAGAGCGGCGGCCCGCGCGGCTACGACGCTGGAAAGAAGGTCAAGGGCCGCAAGCGTCAGGCCCTGGTCGACACGGACGGGCGCGCCCTCGTGCTCGATCCGCAGACCGCCGACATTCAGGATCGCGATGGGGCTGGACCGGTGCTGCGCCTGTCGCGGCGGACCTTCCCGTTCATCGTCAGAGCTT
This sequence comes from Methylorubrum sp. Q1, assembly GCF_004683995.1. Taxonomy (NCBI): domain Bacteria; kingdom Pseudomonadati; phylum Pseudomonadota; class Alphaproteobacteria; order Hyphomicrobiales; family Methylobacteriaceae; genus Methylorubrum; species Methylorubrum sp. Q1. Next base: position 646 of record NZ_SRHQ01000093.1, read on the forward strand.
TCGCCGATGCAGGCTATGCCGGCGACAGACCCGCGACCGCCACCGTCATCACCATCGACATCGTGCGCAAACCGAAGGATCAGGTCGGCTTCGCCGTGCATCCACGCCGATGGGTGGTGGAACGCTTCTTCGGATGGATCAGCCGCAACCGACGCCTCTGGAAGGACCCGGAAGCGACCCTCGCCTCGGCCCAGGCCTTCCTCTACGCCGCCGCCGTCATGATCCTCGTCCGAAGGCTCGGGCGAGCATCATGACTTATCGGACGGACTCT
>NZ_SRHQ01000094.1:0-884 GCF_004683995.1 Methylorubrum sp. Q1
TTCGGGGTCCAGCCGAGTTCGTTGCGGATGCGGTCGGCACCGGCGATGATCTGGGCCGGATCACCGGCACGGCGGGGCGACAAGCGCACCTCGAAGTCACGGCCTGAGATGCGCTTGACCACCTCCACGACCTCCAGAACCGAGTAGCCCCGGCCGTAGCCGCAATTGACGGTCAGGCTGCCGCCGCCGCCGCGCAGATGGTCGAGAACGGTGAGATGCGCCGCGGCCAGATCCGAGACTTGGATGTAGTCGCGCAGGCACGAGCCGTCGCGGGTGGGATAGTCGGTGCCGAACACCTCCAGATGCGTGCGCTGACCGAGCGCGGCCTGCGTCGCGACCTTGATGAGGTGGGTGGCCGCCGGCATCGATTGCCCGGAACGCCCGCGCGGATCGGCCCCGGCCACGTTGAAGTAGCGCAGCACCCCGTAGGTGAAGCCGTGCGCGGCGGCGGCATCCGCGAGCATCCACTCGCTCATCAGCTTCGAGCGGCCGTAGGGGTTGATCGGGTTCGTCGCCAGGGTCTCGGGCACCGGCACGGTCTCGGGCTCGCCGTAGACGGCCGCCGTCGAGGAAAAGATGAAGTGCCGCACATTCGTGCGCGCGGCCGTCTCGATCAGCGCGCGTGTCTTCACGGTGTTGGCGAGATAGTAGCCCAACGGGTCGGCGACCGATTCCGGCACGACGATCTTGGCCGCGAAATGCGCGACCGCGTCGATCTGGTGGCGCAGGATGGTCTCGGTGACGAGCGCTTGGTCGGCCACGTCGCCGACGACGAGACGCACTTCCGGAGGCAGAGCCCAGTCGTAACCGGTCGAGAGGTCGTCGAGGACCACGACCTCCTCATGCCCGGCATCGACCAGCGCGAGCACCATATGGCTGCCGAT
>NZ_SRHQ01000095.1:0-847 GCF_004683995.1 Methylorubrum sp. Q1
GCTGCCGACCTCCCGCGCCGCGCGGCTCCGCCGCCGGTGTTCCAGCCGGTGCCGGTGTTCACCTGGACGGGCTTCTACGCCGGTTTCAACGCCGGTTACGGCTTCGGCACCCAGGACGACCGCGTCCCGACCGTGATCGGCGTCGGCCCGGCCTCCCTGCTCGTGCCCCCGGGCACCACCGCCGTGGTGGCCTTCAGCAACCGCGAGTCCAACGAAGGCTTCGTCGGCGGCGGTCAGATCGGCTACAACTACCAGTTCACCCCGGGCTCCGGTGTCGTGATCGGTGTCGAGGCCGACGCCCAGTACGCCGATTTCGGCCGTGACCGGAACCGCTTCCTCTCGACCAGCCCGCTGGCCGCCCAGCAGGTGTTCAACCCGGCCGGCCTCTCGGGCCTCGACTTCTTCGGCACCGTCCGCGGTCGCCTCGGCTACGCCTTCGACCGCACCCTCGTGTACGGCACCGGCGGCTTCGCCTACGGCTCCGGCGGCGGTCGTGAGTTCGGCACCGGTGTGTCGAGCAACGACTTCCAGACCGGCTGGGCCGCGGGTGGCGGTATCGAGTACGCTCTCCCGACCGACTCGTTCCTGAACTTCTTCAAGTCCTCGGCCGTGACGCTGAAGGTCGAAGGTCTGTACGTGAACCTCGACCGCGGCACCGGTGGCCGTGGCGCCTTCGCGACGGACAACCAGGGCCGCACGGTCTCCATCGGCAGCCCGGGCACCGTGCTCGTCAGCGGCGGCCAGCAGATCCGCGACACCGAGTTCGCCGTCGTCCGCGCCGGCCTGAACTACAAGTTCGGCTCCTACTAGGATCCGGATCGCCGGCGGTCCCTCACCGGACCGCCGG
>NZ_SRHQ01000096.1:0-836 GCF_004683995.1 Methylorubrum sp. Q1
TAGGCTCTGGACTCATAACCAATAGCTGACGGTGGCTGCGATGGAGACGGCGGCGAGATAGTTGGTTGCGAGCCTGTCGTATCGCGTGGCAACGCGACGGAAGTCCTTGATGCGACCGAACATGCGCTCGATGGCGTTGCGGCCTTTGTAGAGGACTGGCGAGAAGCACGGCTTCCAGCGCCGATTGGATTTCGGCGGGATGTTGGGGGCGGCTCCCGTCGCCTCGATCTGCCGACGGATGGCGTCGCTGTCGTAGCCTTTGTCGGCGAGCAGGATGCGGCACCGGGGCGAACGCTCGAGGAGTAAGGCTCCTGCCTTGCAGTCCGCGACCTGTCCGCCTGTCAGCAGGAAAGCAAGCGGGCGGCAGAACCGGTCGGTGAGCGCATGGATTTTGGTCGTGCGCCCGCCCCGCGAACGGCCGATGGCCTGATTATGCTCCCCCCTTTTCCGCCGGATGCGCAGCGATGCGCCTTCACGGCCGAGGAATCGATGAGCACCTGCGAGGGTGGGCCGCCAGCCTTGGCCAGGGTCTCGAACAGATCGGTCCAGACCCCCTTGGCCGCCCACCGCACGAAGCGATTGTAGAGCGTCTTTCTTGGACCATAAACCGCGCGTGGCGCATCGGCCCAACGCCCGCCCGACTTCAGCACGTGGATGATGCCGCTGATCACCCGACGGTCATCGACGCGATCCTTGCCTCGCGTATCTGTCGGCAAGTGCGGCTCAATCTTCGCAAACTGTGCGTCCGTCAGCCAAAACTCGTCCATCCGGTCCTCCTTCATCACAAAGGAATCACGGACACTCCTGCCAAGCCAAATTTATGGGTCCAGAGCCTA
>NZ_SRHQ01000097.1:0-657 GCF_004683995.1 Methylorubrum sp. Q1
AGCGATCCGCGCGTGGACGCGGATGCCTTGAGACGATGGTTCGGCAAAACGTGGCCGTCCGAGCCGGTGGCCGAGAACCGTGCCTGGTTCAAGCTTTTCAAGGAGACCGAGAACGACCCCGCGGTTCACTATCTTCACCGGGAGTTCCTCTTCGCGCGCGACTTCGCCGGCTTGGCGGCCATCTTCCTGGTCGTGTTCGGCGCGGCCGCGGCCTTCACAATGCGTCTCCCGTCCGTGTTGGGCCTCTACATCGGGTTCCTCATCCTTCAGTTTTGGCTTGCCCGACACGCTGCCGCCACCTACGGCAACCGCCTCGTGTGCACCGTGCTCGCCAGGATAGCTGCGTCGCTACCTGACAAGGCAAGGAAAAGCAGGAAGGCCTCATCACGCCCCCAAGTCGCCTGACAGCGGGGAATGCGACTTCGGCGGCCAAGGCCGTCTTGCCCCCCTCGCCGGGTTCCAGCAGCACTCCGGTCTCTGTACGGACGCCCGACCTCGAAGCTGATCGAAGCCTCCGGCCGGTTCGAGAGGAAAATCTCGGACGCGGTCGGCATCCGGTGCTTTGAGGCGGCGCGGCCGTGACTGCGAGGCCGCGTCGCCTACGATGCACCGCGCGCAGCATGTCAGGCGGGAGGGCGGCCTGAACCGGGTGATGTA
>NZ_SRHQ01000098.1:0-620 GCF_004683995.1 Methylorubrum sp. Q1
GGGGCGCCCTGGCGGTTCATGCCGCACGATCTGCCGCCGTGGGCGGCCGTCTACCAGCAGACGCAGCGCTGGCTGGCGGCCGACAGCTTCGTGGCGGTGGCGGGCGACCTTCGGGCGGTGCTGCGGATGGCGGCGGAGCGGGAGCCGGAGCCCTCGGCGGTGATTCTCGACAGCCGGACGTTGCGCTCCTCGCCCGAGAGCGGCGAGCGGGCCAGCTACGACGGGGCCAAGCGCAAGCGGGGGGGCCAAGCGCAAGCGGGGGGCGAAGGTGCATCGGGCGGTGGACAGGCCGGGCCATGTCGTGGCGCGGCACGTGACGCCTGCCGATGTCGACGACCGGGCCGAGGTCGGCCGACTGGCGGCCGAGGTTCAGGCGGAGACGGGCGACAGCGTCGCGTTGGCCTTTGTCGACCAGGGCTATTCGAGGCCCAAGCCGGCCGCCGCCGCGAGCGCCCAAGGCATCGACCTGGAGGTGGTCAAGGCGCCCGAGGCCAAGCGCGGCTTTGTCCTGCTGCCGCGCCGGTGGGTGGTGGAGCGCTCGTTTGCCTGGGCCACCCGCTGTCGGCGCTTGGTCAAGGATTACGAGCGCTACGCCAGCACATTGGCCGGACTTCACAGGG
>NZ_SRHQ01000099.1:0-591 GCF_004683995.1 Methylorubrum sp. Q1
TAGATCGAGGCGCCGGCCGCGATGGGCGAAGCCACGGTCGAGAACACGCTCAGCACCTTGCCCAGCTCCGCGAACGGCGAACTCGACACATAGACGAGGTCGCGGTTCCGCATGCGGAAGCTCTGGGTCAGGAACATCCCCTGCGCGTCGCGCAGGTTCACCCGGTACACCACCGGCACCTGCGGCGAGGACAGCAGCGGCGAGTTCGGCCGCAGCCGCCGCACCACCGCCGCCGGCTCGTAGCGGAAGATGAACACGCCGGCCGGATCGGCCTGGATCTCGCGCAGGCCGGAGGCCCGCGCCAGCGCCTGCGACAGCGTCAGCCCGTCCGCCGTGAACGGCACCTCGGTGGTGTTGCCGAGCGCACCCACGGCCAGGAAGGTCTGCGGGTCGCGCACCAGGGTCAGCGTATCGTTCGGCCGCACGAAGATGTTCTCGCGCGGGTTGGCGACCACTGTGGTCATCGGCACGGTGACGGTGCGGTTGCCGCGCGACAGGCGCACGAAGGTCTCGGCCACCGGGGTGCGCACGCCGCCGGCCTGGGCGATGACGTCGAGCAGGCGGTCGCCGCGGCCCGAGAGCGGCACGCGC